>NZ_LWMS01000042.1 GCF_003149675.1 Methanosphaera cuniculi
ATAATTATAATATATATTATTTAAGATTAATTAAATTTTATATAATAATAGAAGAAAAAAATTTATTGGGAGGATTTGATGATCTATGATATATCTTGAAGGGGTTGTATCATCTGGTATGCAAAAAGCATCTGAATTTATAGAATTACCAGTTTATAAAAAGCAGTATGAACATAAGCTTGGATTCACACCATATCCTGGAACACTTAATATAAAACTTCAAAATGATATAGAAGTTGATGTTGAAGATGAATATGCAAATAAACTACAAAAAATTAGTGGAGAAGGAAAATATGGAGATGTATTTTTCTTATTTGCATCACTTTCAACTAAGGATAATACAAAAACCAAGAAAGGTGCTATACTTTTTCCTGTACGTAGTGTTTATACAACAGATACTCTTGAATTTGTATGTGAGGATAATTTACGTAAAACAATGAATCTTAAAAATGGGGATGTTGTAGTACTAAAATTTAGGGAATAAAAATTTAGATTAATATATTTTTTTTTATGTGAAATTATAGAAACTTTAAATAAATTAATATAAATTAAGTTTTTTTTAACAACCATTAAAATTTTATGAAAAAACATATTAATTATAAAATTCAGATAAATATATAATAATTAAATTTTTTTTTGTAATTTACATTTTTTTTATAATAAATAAAAGAAAAAGAATTAATTTATCAAAAACATCAATTTATACAACAATTCAAACAAAAGAGAGAAAAAAACAGACTATCTAAAAAAAGAACTTTAAAGTATTTATCCTTTTTTTACCATTAGAATATTGGAGGATCATATAAAATGAGTAATGAATTAATAACAAGTGTTAAAGTAGATGAATCACTAATAAGAAAAATTGGAAACAACCAATTTCTAAAAATCATACCATCAGAACATAAAATAGAAATATCAACAATAAAACAAGAAAAAATAACAAAACCAATAGAACAAGTAGACAAAATAATAGTAAAAGCATGTCCTGTAGAAGTAAATCTATATAAAAATGAGTCAAACGACTTTAAATATGAAACTACATGGATTACACTTGATGATGAAAAAATAGAAATTCCAATATCAGATCTAAAAACTATATTTACAACATTAGATGAAAAAGACTTATTTGTATATGATAAAAAACTTAACTTATCTAATATACTAAGTATGATTATAAAACAAGATACTTTAAAAAGAAAAATAAACAACATAAAAGATATCTAAATAAAAAAATTACAAAGGAATTAAAAAAAAATAATGGGATATTCTTTTTTTTCTTTTAAATCCCAAAAAAAAATAATTCACCACCACTTTTTTTTATACTATTATTTTTTTATAAAATAACTAAATTTTCAAATATATACTTTTTAATTAATATTTTACACTGAAAAATAAGTTAATAAAAAAAAAGTAAGTGTAAAATCATGAAAAAATGGTGAATCCAAAAAAAAGGAAGAATTAATAGTTAAGTAAGTTAAACTATTTATTCTTAATAAATTTATTATACTATTTTTTTTATCTAGCTTTTATAAATATCACATATTTCATCATATGTTAGATATCCTCGGAATTTAGGTCTTTGTGCTAGATTATAAAATTTATCAACATCAAGATCTTTATTTACAACATCTATTGCTGCTTTTGTGAATTTTTCAAGTTGTAAGTAATCCTCTGGAAGTTGTCCTTTATTTTCTACTTTTGCTTTGCTTATACTCCATATATAATCTTGATCTATTCCTGTTTTATTTGATAAAAATTCTTTTGCTTGTTCTACTATTTTTGGATCATATGTACGGTTAAGAATTATTCCCCTTGTTTTTATATCCATCTTATTTAATAGTTGTATATGTGCTTCTATATCTACTGCTGCTGTTTCTATTCCACCTTTACTTACACTTGAAACCATAACAACAGGTATATCTGCTGCATGTGCTATTTCTGCTGCTGAATATGGTGTTTTTTCATTAAGAAGTCCTGTAAGTGCACTCATTACACCTTCAATTAATATAAGATCATATCCTTTATTTTTAACTTTTTGTATTATTTCTTCTATTGGCATCCATCCAATGGTACTTATTTGTATTGATGCATAATCTTCAAGTTTTTCTTTATTTACATATAATGATGGTGATAAATCTCGTATATCAGGTCCTACTTTTATTACATAAGTATGTATTCCACGCTCACGTAGTGCTCCAACAATTCCACTAGATAAGAATGTTTTACCAGATTCAGATCCAGTTGCCATGAGCATGATCATTGGTGGATCTACTGGATGTGTTGGTTTTAATGGTGCTATTTTTCCTGTATTTACTGCTATTTCTTTAAAGACTTTATCATGTAGTATTTTATTTCGTCTTTTAATATCTTCATATTCATCTGTTGCATCAATGTATTTAAGAATGTTTTCTACTACCTGAGGGTTGTTATCTAACATTGAATGTAGTGTTGTTCCAAGTATATTTCCTTTTTTATTTGCTACACCTGATAATACCCGTTCTGGTTTGTATTTATAGTTTGATCTTTTAATTTCTGAGCATATTACGTTTTTATCATTTGATTGTATTTCACCATATGTATGGCAGTGAAAACCTCGTAGTGTTGTTCCTTTTAGTCCTTTTGTAAAAAGTGTGGTGTCATCTACAACCTCAGCTTCTACTTGGTTTGTATTTATTTTTGGTTCAAATGTTACATCAAGTAGTCCTAGTCCTTCACGTATTATTGGAACTGGTGAGTTTCGTCCTACATTTGTATGTTTTGCTAATATTTGAAAACCTGCACACATTCCAAAAATAAAGCCATCATTATCATTTATCTTGTTTATTTCATCAGCAACTTCCTGGGTCATGGTTTCAGATTCAAGAAGTGTTCCACCTGGTATTATTAGCCCATCTAGTTCTTCTGATGCTTTTTTTCCATTTTCTATTGTTCCATCTGATCGTACTATGTCTGTTGGTAGATGTCCGAAGTTTTCATATAATGTTAGTATTCCTTCAACTTCTAGTATTCCTATTTTTGTCATAACTTTCTTAATCCTCCACTACTTTGGTTAATATTATTTAGTTAGTTATTACATTTAGATAAGATAGTATAAAAACAATAGTAGAGTTATAAATGATAAAAAAAAATTAGATTGTATGTATTATGATTTTCCATGCATTTTTGTCTCATATTAGTAAATCTAAAAAAAGAGTAAATGAAGGTGAAATTTGGTGGTTATAATGCTATAGGTCCATTTGTTGGATCTGAACCATATAATATATCACAGATATCATATAATTGGTTTATTCCACGTACTTCATGTGCTTGTAGTGGTACTTCTGCTATGATTTGTCCTTCAAATGTTGCTTTTATTGTATCAAGACGTTTTTGTTGTGTTTCAAATCTAGCACGACAAAAGTCACAGTGGTCATTATCAGGTTGTATTTTATTTACAATTACACCATCAGTTGAAATATTTGCCTTATGTAATGCATCCATTGCACGTGATGATTCAATAATTGACATTTCCTCAGGTATAAGTACTGTTTTAAATGTTGTACGTGTTGGATCTGTAAGTACTTCTCGTGCTGCAAGTATTTGTTTTTTAGCTTCTTCAAGTTCTTCCATACTTTGTTCTTCTTCAGCTTCATCTGATCCCATAAATGGTATTATATTTTTAAGTTTCTGTGCTGCTTTTCCTAGTGTTTTTTTGGTTTTAATTAGTTTTCCCATCCAGGAATCCATCATTTCAGGGAAGGAAAGTAGTCGTAATGTGTGTCCTGTTGGTGCTGTATCAAATACTATTACATCATATTCATCACTATTCATATATTGCATGAATTTATCAAATGATGCTACCTCATCAATACCAGGTGATGAACTCATCATATCCATTTGATCAGACACAAGTCCTAATGCATCATTATATTTTTGTTGCATTTGCATTTTTGACTGATATTCTTCCATTGCCCGGTCAGGATCAATTTCTATTGCTTCAAGATTTGTTGTTATTGGTGTTGGAATATGTTTTATTGTACGTTCAAATGAATCTCCCAGTGAATGTGCAGGATCTGTTGATATTACTAATGTTTTTTTACCCATTCGTGCACACCATAGTGCTGTTGCTGCTGATACTGTTGTTTTTCCTACTCCACCTTTTCCTCCAATAAATATGAAAGTGGATTTCTTTTTATTAAATGTTACTAAATCTTTAAATGCCATTGTATTGCTTTCTCCTATTAAATAGAAAAATGAATGTTATAAAAAAAAATGTTATTAATATTAAATTATAGTGTTTATTTTTCTTATATTATATATAATATCAATAATTATATATTGTTTTTATAAATATATCTTAGTACATAAAAAACTTATAATATAACTTATTAGCAGAAAAAAGTATTCAAAAAAATACTTTGTAAAATCAAATTCAACCAAAAAAGAGGGTATGATAATGATACAATTACCAAACTTTGATGAACGAGAATTCATCGAACGAGCATGCAGTATGATACAAAAGAAAGTAAGTGAATCAAAAACAGAAGGAGTAGTACTAGGACTAAGTGGAGGAATAGATTCAGCAGTAGTAGCATGTCTTGCAGTACGAGCATTAGGTGCTGAAAATGTAATAGCATACAGACTTCCATCAAAAACCACATCAGATGAAGATTTATTTGATGCAAAATTACTAAAAGATGAACTAGATATCAGATCACCATACATAGGAATTGATGAAATACATGATATAATACTAAAAACATGTGATGCATCAGATGATAATGCAACATGTGAAAATGATGATATTTCAGTAGCAAATCTCAAGCCAAGAATACGAATGGCAATACTATACTACTTTGCATCAAAACATAACTACCTAGTATTAGGAACTGGAAATCGAACAGAACTTGAAATAGGATACTTCACAAAATTTGGTGATGGAGGATCTGATCTTCTTCCAATAGGAGATTTATTTAAAGAAGATGTAAAAAAAGTAGCAATAACACTAGGAGTTCCTGAAACAATAATTAATAAAGTACCAACAGCAGGACTATGGCCAGATCAAACAGATGAAAAAGAACTAGGACTTACATATCATAAAATAGATCGTATATTATATCTTTATCTTGATGAAGGAAATAATCCAGAAGACATAGCAGATCTACTAGAAATACCATTATCTGACGTTAAAAGGATTATACAATTACATAAAAATTCAGAACATAAAAGAAAAAAAATACCAATAGTTAAAAAATCACAAGCACTTTAAGATCTCTAAAATTTTATATTTTAACTATATTACTCCCCTTTCTTCCAACTTTTTTTTCAGTTTTTATTTAAATTATTATAAGTTATATTATCTCTATCTGAAAAAAAATAACTTCTTTTTATTATCATATATTTTCTATAAATACTAAAAATTAAAGTATGTAAAATAACATAAATATAAATCAGATTAATAAAAATTAGATTAGAAAAAAATATAATATAAAACTTAACTTTTTTATCTAAATATTTTTGGAGTTTAATTATAATGGTAACAGAACTAGAAAAAAAATGGCAGAAAAAATGGCAAGATGCAAAAATATTTGAATCAAACCCAGATGAACGCGAAAAAATGTATCTAACCGTAGCATTCCCATACCCAAGTGGAGCAATGCACGTAGGACACGGAAGAACATACACAGTACCAGATGTATATGCAAGATTTAAAAGAATGCAAGGATACAATGTCCTATTTCCAATGGCATGGCACGTAACAGGAGCACCAGTTGTAGGAATAGCAAAAAGAATTGAAAGAAAAGATCCATGGACAATAGACATATACCAAAATATACACCAAGTTCCAGAAGATGAACTTAAAAAATTCACAGACCCTGAATACATCGTAAAATACTTCAGTAATGAATATCACAACGACATGACAAACATGGGATTTTCAATAGACTGGAGACGAGAATTTAGAACAATAGATCCACACTACAAACAATTTGTAAGATGGCAAATAAGACAACTAAAAGATAAAAATCTAATACATAAAGGATCACACCCAGTAAAATACTGCCCAGATGATGATAACCCAGTAGGAGATCATGACCTACTTGAAGGAGAAGGCGTAGCAATCAATGACTTAACATTAATTAAATTCCCATATGAAGATTCATATCTAGTAGCTGCAACATTTAGACCTGAAACACTATATGGAGCAACTAATGTATGGTTAAATCCAGAAGCTGAATATGTTAAAGTAAAATACAACGATGAAACATGGATAATAAGTCGTAAAGCATATGATAATATCATATACCAAAAAGAATCAATGGAAATAATTGAAGATGTTAACCCAAGAGAATTCATTGGAAAAACAGTGAAAAATCCAATAACAGATGATACACTACCAATATTCCCAGCATCATTTGTAGATCCAGACTATGCAACAGGAGTAGTATTTTCAGTACCAGCACACGCACCAGCAGATTACATCGCATTAGAAGACATAAAAGCAGATACAACCTCAATTGAAGAATTCAACCTACAAGATCACATAGATAACATAAACATGATAAGTCTAGTAGATCTTAAAGGATATTCAGAATTCCCAGCAAAAGACTTCCTAGATCAATTTAATGTAACAAGCCAAGATGATGAAAACTTAAAAGAAGCAACAAATGAAATCTACAAAAAAGAACATGCAAAAGGAATAATGAACAAGAATACTGGTGAATTTGAAGGAAGACGTGTAGCAGATGTACGTGATGATGTACGTAAAATGCTAATTGATGAAAACATAGCAGATACATTATATGAATTTGCAGAAAAACCAGTAATCTGTCGTTGTGGATCAAAATGTGTAGTAAAAGAACTACATGATCAATGGTTTGTAAAATACTCAGATGAAAAATGGACAGAAGAAACCTATGAATGCCTAGAACAACTAGATGTAGTACCAAAAGAAGTAAGATCAAACTTTGAATACTACTTAGGATGGCTTGAAGACTGGGCATGCTCAAGAAGACTAGGACTAGGAACACACATGCCATGGGATGAAAAATGGCTCATAGAACCACTAACAGATTCAACAATATACATGGCATACTACACAATAGCAAAATTCATGAAACAAATCAATGCAGATGATCTTAATGATGCATTCTTCAACAAAGTATTCCTAAATCAAACAGGAGCAAACGATAAATCAGAAAACAAAATACCAGAAGAACTCACACAACAAATACAAGATGAATTCAACTACTGGTATCCACTAAACTGGAGATTATCAGCAAAAGACCTTGTAGGAAACCACCTATCATTCCACATGTTCCACCATGCAGCAATATTCCCACGTGAAAAATGGCCACAAGGAATAACAGTATTTGGAATGGGACTACTTGAAGGTCAAAAAATGTCATCATCCAAAGGAAATGTAATACTTCTTAGTGAAGCAATAGACAAATATGGAGCTGACACAGTAAGACTCTTTTTAATGTCATCAGCAGAACCATGGCAAGACTTCGACTGGAGAGCAACAGAGGTAAATGGAATACAAAGAAGACTTGAAGCAATCGAGGAATTCCCAGAAAAAATCGAAAAACTAATAGGTGAAGACATAAAACTAACCCAAGAAAATAACATACCAAAAGTTGAAAAACCAATCAACAAATGGATAATAAGTCAAATAAACCGTAAAATAGTAGAAGCAACAGAAGCACTAGAAGGATTCCAGACAAGAAAAGCACTACAAGCAAGTCTCTTTTTAATGAGAAAAGACATAGACTACTACCTAAAACGTATCACAGAAATAACAGATGAAGAAAAACAAACACTAATTTACATCATAAACACATGGATAAGATTACTTTCCCCATTCATACCATATACAGCTGAAGAAATATGGGATAAATACAATGATGATGATACATTCATGTCACTAAATCAATGGCCAGAAGCAAACCTATCATTAATTGATGAAAAAGTTGAAAAAAGTGAGGAAATAATCCAAGATCTAACAAAAGATGTAAAAGAAATCATCAAAATCACAAAATCAAACCCTGAAACTATACACTTATACACAACAGAAGACTGGAAATACAAAGTATATGACATAGCAGAAGAAGTAGGAAAACCAAATGTGGGCGAAATAATTCAAAGATCAATGAAAGCAAACCTATATGATAATAAAAAAGAACTATCTAAATTTGCAACAAAAACAGGAAAATCATTTAACAAAATCAACTACGTAGGAAAAATAGATGAATATCAAGTAATCAACGATGCACTCGAATATCTTGAAGATGAAATAGGAGCAAAAATAGTAGTACATAATGATAATTCATATGATCCACAAAACAAAGCACCAAATGCAACACCATATAAACCTGCAATATATCTTGAATAAAAAATAATCAACTAACACTAACTTTCCCCTTCTCTTTTTATTCTTTTTTTTATTAATTTTATGAGAAAAACCAAAATCTTTAATATAACCTATCACATATATTATAATAGTGTGTAATAAAAAATAATATTTTTTTACAAAAACACATAAATAACTATCTAATTTTAAAACAGATGCCTTGATAGTGTAGCGGATATCACGAGGGACTGCGGATCCCTTTACCCGGGTTCAAATCCCGGTCAGGGCACTACTATATTTTACATTTTTTTTAACTAATTTTTATTCTATTTTCTTTAAAAATTAAGATTAAATATTCTATTTATATGATAAATCACTAATTCTTATAAAAAAAAATCAAAAAAAAGTATTTTATATAATTCTAAAAAAAAAATCAAAAAAGAGTAAAAAAAAAGTTGAAGAATATCTTCTAAAAATTTTATAAAGTTCCTTTAGTACTTAAAATTTGATCATGAGTAATTCGTGTTGCAGTATTTAATGCACGAGCTAAACTTTTAAAGATTGCCTCACAAATATGATGATCATTTTCACCTTCAGCATTAATATTAATATTCATAAGAGATGTATTTGCAAATGATTCAATAAAATGCTTTACATTTTGTGAATTAATATCACCAATATACTGGAATTTAAATGGAGCTTTAAATACAGTGTAATTACGTCCACTAATATCAACAGCAACAGTTGCAAGAGATTCATCCATAGGAACTATTGCATATCCCATACGATTAATACCAACCTTATCACCTAATGCTTTACGGAAACATTCACCAAGTAAAAGTCCTGTATCTTCAACTGTATGATGATCATCAACTTCAATATCACCATCTACATGTACTTTAAGATCAAAAAATCCATGTCTTGTAAATGATTCAAGCATATGATCAAAGAATTTAAGACCAGTGTCAATTGAGGAATTACCATTACCATCTAAGTTTAGTTCTATTTTAATATCTGTTTCTTTTGTTTTACGTTCAAGTTTTACTATTCTATCATCCATAATCCCTGATCCTCCTTAATTTATTATTTAATTATTTACTATATAGGTTATGTTTTTCAATAAACTTTACTATTTTATCTGAAAACTTATTCATTTTTGGTATTTTATTCATATAATCTATAAAAAATTTAATATCTTGCATTGAAAGTACTCGAAGTGTTATAAGAGCAAGAGAATATATTATAAATCCAACGATACAACCAATAATTAATCCAGGAATTGTTTTTGGTATTATAAGACATACCATGAGAAGTATTATATTACATAATATGATTAATCCAACATTCTTATATGGCATTGATACATTTGTTTTAAGCTTTACAATATAAAGAATTATAATCATTAAAATTGCAGTAGTTATTGTTGTTGCAAAAGCTGCTCCATTAATTCCCATATACTGTACAAATAGAGCATTTAGTATTATGTTTAGTATTGTTCCAAGTATAAGAATATACATTGGTGTTTTTGGGTTACCTGTACCTTGAAGTATACTACTACATACCATGTAAATACTATAAAATGACATTCCAATAACAAGAATACTAAGAACACCACATGCAGGTAGGTATTCAAAACCAAAAAGAAGTCCTAAAACTGGTGTGCTAAATATGCTTATAATAATACATAATGGTAGTACTGTTATTATACAATACCTAAGACAATCTGATACATATTCTTCAAGTAGTTTCTGATTATGAAGAGTATATGCTTCAGCTGTAGCAGGAAGAAGTACTGTTGATATTGATAGTGATATTACAAGTGGTATACGTGCTATGGGATCTGCTGAATTATAAAATCCAACATCAGTTGATAGCATATAAATTCCTATAATAAGTGTTCCAACATCATATATTGCCATTTCAGATAGTGCTGTTATTGTTACAGGAATTGCAAATTTAATAAGCATACCAAGTAGTTTTAATTCCTCATGCTTAGTTAGATTTAATGATTCATCAGAAATAAACATTGGACTTATATGTTTTTTATATAAATATACTGCTGTAATTGCTGATATTATAAATCCTGCAGCACTTCCAAGTACAGCTCCCATTGCATAAAGTCCACATATTACAAATAAACATGCAAATACTATAGTTCCTACTTGTTCAGCAAGTCTATTATACACAGTATATTCATTTTTATATACACCTTGATATGCACCTCTCATTGCTCCTACAACTACACTAAATGGTGTTATAAGACACACTGCCCTAAGTGGCCATACAACAAGAGGTTTGTTAAATATATTATTTGCAATAAAATCTGATGAAAAAAGAAGTATAATGCTTAAAAGTAGTGCCATTAATATCATATACTTTGTAGCTATATTCATAATTTCACGAATTATAGCCTTTTTATCCTGAGCATTATATTCAGCAACATATTTTGCAATTGCAGGTGGAAGACCTCCTGCTGAAAGTATTTGAAAAATTCCCTGAAAAGGTAGTGTTAAACCATAAAGTCCATATCCTTCAGGTCCTAAAAGTCGACTCATAAAAAGTCTGTTAATATATCCTCCAAGTCTAAAAAGTAGATTTCCTATTACTAAGATAAAACTGTTTTTCATGACCTTATTTGACATAACTTTCCTTTTCCAAAAATTGTGTTAAAAAATTTTATGTTATATATTATATTTATAAAAATTATTCATATTATAACCTTTTATCTTAAAAAAATTTTTTTAGTCAACTATTAAAAATAAATATTCTATAAGAACCTCCAAAGAGGTTAAACTAACAGATATTAAAATAAAATGTTTATATCAGTTTAAAAAAATATAAGTATATAATACTAGAATATAAAGAAAAAAAAATAATAATAATATTAATTATAAAGGACGATTTTTTATGGATTTTAAGAAAATTGACATATTCTCACCAGTAATACTTGTAGTACTTGTATTTTTATATCTTATTTTTGCATATGTCGGTTTCACATTTCACTTAAAAGAATTAACTGGTATAAATCTTATAACAGTTGGTGTTATTATACTAGGTGTTATCTTTTATATGATAGGTGTTAAGAGCATAAAATACCTATTTAAGAATCGTCAGATAATTGTAAATAATGAAAGAATATCAAAATTAACATCAGAAAGATTTATATTAACCATTGTACTTCTTGGAATACTACTTCAAATTGTTAACTTAGTATATCTTGGTGGAATTCCATTATTTAGTGGATATCTTAAAGCACATGCTGCAACACGCATATGGCTAGTTTCATATCTGCTATTTCTACCATCAATTAACATATTACTTGCAAAATATCATAAGAAATCCTATTACATACTCTTCATAATTGGTCTTATACTATTTGTATGTACAGGATATAGAACAACAGCAATGGCAATAGTAATAAGTGTACTTATAACATTATATTATACAAGAAATCTTCCATGGAAACATATGATACTAAGTATTGTTGGAATTTTTCTTTTACTACTAATTGTAGGATATATTGCTGTTAAGTCAATTGAATGGCAAACATGGACATTAAATCCAATAGAATTACTATTTTATAGAGCAGGATACACTCTACAAGTACTAGATAAGGCAATTCTTCTTCCTGGAAGTACTCATGGACTTCTCATATACAATACCCTTACAGGGTTTTTAAAATCAACAGATCCACGTGTAATTGTAGGATCCACTGTTTTAGGATATGCACATTCTACAACATCAATGATATTTGGACCTGCAATACTCGACTTTGGAATATGGGCAATGATAATACAAATGCTAATACTAGGTGTAATACTAGAATATATGTATCTAATTTCTAGAAAAACACATAAATCACTCATCATAGCATTATATGCAGTACTTCTTGCACATGTAATTATATGGATTGAAACAGGACCAACAGATTTAGTGATACTATTATTTTTCCTAATTGCAATAGTAACCACGATATATACAATAAAAATAAGAAAAACATAATAAAAATGAAAAAAAAGGGAGGATATGCAATTGAATATTGCAATAATTGCAGAAACAGCACCTGCAAGAACATTAATTCCAATAATTGAAAGACTTGATGATGCAAATATAACTTCACTAACTCATGGAGAAGGAGCTAGTGATATTCTTTCATTATATAGTGATGAAGTAATACAAATAGGGAAATCACGACGTAATACAAACAAAAAAAGAAGTAATGCTCTTATTGCAACACTTGTAATGAAAGACACATATAAAACATACAGAGAACTTAAAAAACGAGACATAGACTTTGTATTAACATGTGGAAACTCAGGTGATGTACGAAAAGGAATAATAGCAGCAAAAAAACTTAAAATACCAAATATACATATAGAACAAGATATCTATAACCCAATTGAAGTAATTTCATATGCTGATATTATAACCACACCAACACATTATGCACAAAAGAAACTTAAAAAACTATACAACATAACAAATACAGTAAATATTAAAGGATATCCACAAGCAGCATATGTAAATGAAGTACAACTAATTAATAAACATGAAATATACCAACATTATGGAACAAATAACTTTTATGTCTTAGTTCTTGGTGGAGATGCACAGGCTGCTGATATACCAAAGATAATGCATCAAGTTGGAAAACTAGCACGTGATATAATTGTTATACCATACAGATTTAATGCACAATATGTAAGCCAATTTATAAAAGATGATAACATACTAGTTGTAGATGGATTTGTAGACCTGCTAAGTTTAATGAATGCATCATGTGGAGTAATATACATTGCTGGTATGGGAATAACAATAGAAGTAGGAGTACTTGAAACACCAGCTGTCAAAATACAAGGATTTCATGATGAACACCAAAGTAACCATCTGGCAGAATCACTAGGAATTGAAATTGCAGCAATAGAAGATATACCACTTGCTGTTAGTCGTATGAAAAAACCAAATGGACGACTTCTTGTACGAAATGGTATTAATGCAAGTTGGCGTGTTGTTGATCTAATTAATAATTTCAAAGTATTTAAAAAAGAGAAAGGTGGTTATTCAAGCCTTAAAAATATATGGAATCAAAGAAAAAAGTACAGATAAGAAAAAAATGGTAGAAATTAGTTAGTTTTTATATTACTAACTATTTATATTCCATATTTTTTTTAGAAATCTATTTTCACAATAGTTTCTTCCACTTCTTTTAATAACTCTTTTTGATCTATTTTTTCAACTATTTCATTTACAAGTTGTAAATTAGCATGTGTTTCAGGATGTTTTGGAACAGCACTACATCCACCATCAGGTATTATTGATACATCATATGTACCTATTTTTTTAGCAATCTCTTCTATTTCTATTTTGTCACGACTTATTAATGGACTAAATATTGGCATGCGACAGTGATATCTGGTTGCTTCAAGATTTGATAATGTTTGTGATGCTACTTGTCCTATACTGCTTCCATCTACTATTGCATTTGCTTTTTGTTTGTGTGCTAGGTATTCTGCTATTTGATACATTCCACTTTTACATAGTACACATGTCATTCTTGGTGGTGCATTTTCAATTACTGCTTTTAGATATTTTCCAAATTCCACACTATAAAGTTTTACTTTTGATCCTAATGAGTATTTTTGTAGATTTGATGCTTGTTGTTTTACTTTATCTAATGTATCTTTTGTATATGGTGTGTTGTTACAATGAAGAAGTGTTATTGAACATCCACGTTTTAGCATTTCATATGCTGCTACTGGTGAATCTATTCCTGATGATATTAGACAAATTACACGTCCTTGTGATCCTACAGGTAAGCCTCCAAGTGCTTGTATTTTTTCATAGTAGATGTATGTTTTGTTTTCTCGTACTTCTACATATAATGTGAAGTCAGGGTTTGATAGATTTACTTTTGCATTTGTTAGTTTTATTACTACTGATCCACAGTATCCTGCCATTTCTTGGCTTGTAAAATCATGATTTCCTACACGTCTGCATTTTACTGCAAAGGTTTGTTTTTCTGGATCAAACTTACCATTTTCTATGAGTTTTGGTATAAGTTTATCTATTAGTTGTGCTATTTTTTCTTTATCTGTGATAGTTTCTACAATTTTACTATATGATACTATTCCAAAGACATGTTGTAATACTTCATTTACTTTATCATCCTCTTCATCTGTTATAAGTATTAGTCGTCCTTGATCATTTTGAAATTCACAACTTAAGTCTGTTTGTATGTTTTGAATTAATTTATTTTCAAATTTTCTTCTTATTTTTGGGCTTTTTATTCCTATTTCTCCATATCTTACAATATATTTCATTTTAATGATCACTCTTAAATGTTTAAAATTATTATTTCTTTTTTTTATTATAGTTGTTCTATTATTTTAGCCATGTTTTTTAGGTTTTTTACTTCATATACCTTTGCACCCACATCTTCATATTCTTTTACACAGCTTGTTTTACTTGTCCATTTTTCTTTATCTTCAGGATTTAGTATTATTACACCTTTTGATTTATTTACTATTTTTCTTAGTATTTCTGCACTTTCAAGCCTTCCATCTTGCATTTTTCCTTTCCAGTCACGACAATCTGATAATATTATAACATATGTTCGATGATTTAATGGTGCTGTTTTTAGAAATTCATCAAATGATTCTTTCATATTAGATTCATTGTGTAGCATTCCATGTTGTGCTCTTTTGCGCATTATGTTTTCATATGTTTTATAGTAGGATTCAGTTTTAAGATCATCTGTTATGTTAATTATTTTGTTATCAAATTCATATACTGTTGTTTTGTTAAATGTTTTCTGACAGCCATATAGTATTGAGAAAAACCATGTGCTTATCCAGTCACATGAGCCACTAATATCTTCAAGGAATATATGTTTAGATTTGTCTTTTTGTGGTTCTGTTTTTTGTAGTTCTACTAGTTTTCCACCATATTTAAGGTTTTTTCGTATTGTTTTTTGTATATTTATCTTGTTTTTTTGTGATTTTTTTTGTCTTTTGATTCTTTTGTTTGCTATTTTCATTCCAAGTTTTCGACATATATTAAGTGTTCTTTTGTCAAATTTGTTAAGTTCACTTATATCCTCGTTTTCTATGTCTTTTTCTTTTAGATTGTTTTGTTTTCTCATTGCACTGCTTAGTTTTTCTTCAAGCAAATCTTTCATTGAGAATGGTTTTTTAATTTCTGATTTAACAACTTCTGTTTGTGTTGATTTTTGTTGTCGTGTTAAGTTTGATGTTTTATGGTGTCCTTTTTGTTGTTTTGGTTTTAGTTGTTCTAATGGTTCATCTGTAAATAGCTCATCATATATTTCCTGGAATTTTTCTGTGTCATAATGATCTTTTATGTATACACTCATTAGTGCATTTTTTAGGTTTTGTGTTGCTTTATTTTCTATTAGTATGTCTACTACTTCACATGCTCTTTTTGTGCTTCTTATGCTTACATTTATTCCTGCATCACGTAGGTTGTTTGATAATTGTGTTATTTTCTCATGTACCATTTTGGAAATTATCCTCTTTTTTTGTTTTTTCAATATTATTGTGTGGTTGTTGTTTATGTTTATTGTTATTTGTTTTTGTAATTCACTATTAACAATTGTTATATTCTTCTTATTATAAAAAAATAACCATAAAATAAAACAAATACATAAATTAAAATATATAAGAAAAAATAACGTGAAATATAAAAAAATTTAAAATCTTCAGGATACAAAAAGGAATAAATTATGCAAAAACAGAAAAAGAAAATTATAATACTTATAATCATAGCATTACTACTATTTACTGGAATATATATGATTTTCATAGCACATAGCGAAATTCAACTTGGAAAAACAGATACAGGATATGTAACAAAACAAACATATAACTACTACAATTCTAACACATCAATAATTCTTATTGCAGGAATTCATCCACGAGAAAAACTATCAATAGATCCTGAAATAAAAGCAGCCCAAGAATTTGCTCTACAAAATCATGTAAATATGATAGTATATCATGTGGTTGTATTAAAAGATGCAACAGATTATAAGCAAAGCAGATATAATGGAGAACACCTAGTAGCAGACTATGTTGTTCCAGATATTGCCCAAATGCAAGATGAAGCACCTGTCATTATAAGCCATTCACATATTCCAAGCTATGGTGAAGGATATTATGTAGCAACTCCACAAATGGATGATAAATCAACAACACTTGCAAATAAAATAAAAAATAGCAATATGGACTTTAACTATTATCCAACAACAGGAAACGAAACATATAAAAGTACATCAGCAACTCTTGTATCAAAACCAATAGCAATAAGTGGACATCCAACATTAGTATATGAAATACCAGAAAACATAACAGATAATGATTCAACAAAAAGAGCATATGACCTATTTAAATTATGCTATGAATACATGTAAAATGATGTAATATATAAAATTAGTAATTATTTAAAAAAAGTAAAAAAAAATAAAGTTTTATAAAAAAAAAACTAAAATGCACTATTTTTTCTCATAATATGTAAAAGTAAATATGAAAAAAAAATCAAATCTTAATTTTCTTTAGATATCTAGATTTGGTAAAGAAGATTTTGTCATTTCCTTAGAAAGCTGATAAAGATCTTCAGCTTCTTCTTCTTTAGAATAATATATCTTATCATTCTGAGGATTATAATAAAGATAATTTTCTCTTACACAAACATTAATACCTTTATAAGTAGTTTCGATATAATCCCCAGCTTCCTCATTTTGATAAATTCTATTATTTGATGTCATATTTTCACCTTGAGTAATACTAGAGATATTTGAAGTACTATTTTCTGCATTATTAAAGTTACCCATAATAATACGTTTTATTGCTGACTTCATGAAATCTCCTTCTTATTAATATAAATAAAATTTGTTTAAATTATTAAAAATTTCTGATTTTATTTAATATTTGTTTAAATAAAATAATTTACTCTGAAAATTTTAAATACAATACTATAATTTATCAACGTCTATATATAAACTATATGTAAATTTATTACAAAATATGATGAAATGTAATAAAAAGTTAATTTAGTTAGTATAACTTCAAAAGAAATATAGGTATTTAATATAAAAAAATTAAATAATATAAATGCAAATAAAAAAAAAAAATATAAAATTTATAGAAAAAAGACCAAAAATGAAGCAAAAAAATCAATACACTATAAAAGATCAAAATAATGAAAATTATTTCATACGATGTTGTGTAGAAACAGATCCAGAAAATACATATGATACAACATACTACTTCCATGACACAGATAACTGGATTAAAGATTTCATAGACATAACAAAACTAGCACCAACAGACAAACAACAAAGAGAAGAATTTGACACCTTCATAACACACATTCATGACTACATGGTACATGGCAATCTATGGGAAGATCTTAGTGAAATAAAACCAAACACAGAAACTAAAAACGATAAATATCAAGTAATAATCGTAAATGATACACAATAAAACTTAACCTTTAAATAAAAAAGGGGATATTAACAATGGTAGTACACGAAATACGCTGCAGAATACTAGATGACATATACGAAGATGATGACTTTGACATATACTCAAAAATAGTACTAGATCATAAACAAAAAAATATATTTGCATGGGACGGAATTGAATGGAATAAAGATGGATTCTACAGAGAATATGAAAACCGTAACAAACAATATGACTATAATGAATTTCTAGAAAGAATTAATAAAATAATAGAAAGCAAAATTATCTATGAAATAGCAAATGAACTAGAAGAAGATCAAAGTTACTTCTTTGACAATGAAAGAATATATTTATACATTGAAGAAAGACGAAATATTTATCCAACAGTAGAAGGATAAAAAAAACATTGTGAGTATTAAAACATGAAATTATATTAAATTACACTAATCACTACAACAATTAATACTCTCAAAAAATATCCCACTTTTTAAATTAGAAATAAGCTCTCCTTCAAAAAATCATATTTAGATTCTAATTTTTTTATCTTTATTTTTTAAAATAATACTTTTATTTGAAAAAAATAGCTTTTTTTTATCCACATTTAAGGATTAATCTTAGAAAAAAAATGCCATAGTTAAAAAAAAGAGTTTTTATTTTTTTTTTTGTATAAAAATAAAATTTCAAAAAGTAAAACACTAATTCTTTTTTTTACCTTTTTTAATTTTTTTATTAGTTGATTTTTTTTGGGTGATTATATAAAAATTTAGTTGTTAAAGATTTTTATTATTCTAATTCATTTTTTTTAATAAATTATCTATTTTTTTATTTTTTTTAAAAATAGAAAAAAATAATATAGTTAATCTTTTTTAATGAAATAGTTCAAAAATATTTCTTTCTTTTTTTTGGTTGTAGTTTTTTAATGAGTATAAATTATTTTTTTTTACCTTATTAGTAAGTTTTTATAGATTAAGCTATAAGAAGCACAAGTTTAGTTTTATTTTCTAATGTTTTATAGTTTAAAAATACTATGTTAATTTTTAGTATTTCTATTTTAACCATAGTTGACGTCCCACTTTCAGCTATAATTAATTATTTATTTTTTTGAAAATTACCTAGAATTTGTTAAACTTTTTTTATAAATATATTACATTTTCATGTATCTTAATTTCCTAATGTCTTCTTTTTTTTCTATTTATTTTGTGTTTTTGAATATAATTATTCTTGGATATTTATCTCCATTTACGATATTTGATTATAAACTAGTAAAAAAAATATTTAAAGTAATTTTTTTAATTTTTTTTACTTTTTTTAATAAAATTTATTTATTAAATAGTCTACATTTTTTATTAATAGTATTACATAAGTACATTTTGATTTTTTAGATAATACAAATAAGTATTTTTCTAATAATAGTAATTATTAATCATGATCAATAATCACTAATAATAAATTATTATATTATAGTATATAAAGGTTCTTAATATTTTCATATGTGAAAATCACTAAATGGACTTATTTTCAAATATAAGCCATTAAAAAAAAGTAAAAAATAAGAATAAAGATTTATATGAAATTTTTAATATATATTCAAAAAATTACATATAATCCTAAACTAAATTAAATCATATAAAAATTCACCAAGACGTCTTGTAATAGCAAGTATTGTGAGAATTGGAGGTAAACCCTCAGCTTTTGGAAGAACAGATCCATCAGCAACATAAAGATTTTCAAAACCATATACACAAAGATTTTCATCTACAACATCACCAATTCTTGCTGAAGCAATAAGATGAGCACCACGTGTATGTGTTGATGACATTGTTGACATATCAACACCAGCTTCCTTAAGTATTGATCCAACAACAGCTGCAGCTTCTGCAATATATGCCACATCATCAAAATCTATTGATTTTTCAACTTTATTAAGATATACTTTACCATTAAGATTATCAGGTATTTTAATCATAAAACTAAGAATATCATCAACAGTAGCATCAGGATATTTCTTTTGTACCTCAGGTAGTACATATTGACTTGTATGTGGTGAAATTATAGCATTAGGAAGTTTAATATATTGATTCATCTCAATTTGATGTGTTTGATTAGCTCCCTTATAATATCCCCCTATTGTTATAAATGGATCAACACTAAATGTTTCACCAGCATCTATTCCTGCTATTCTTAGAAGTTTTGGTGTTACCATTCCACCTGCTGCAACAACAACAATATCTGCATCATATGTATTTGCCTTATTTGTTGTTACACTTGTTATACGATCAGCTTTACGATTTATTTTTATTACTTCTTCATCTGTAATTAGATTTACTCCATTTTCAAGTGCTATTTCAAGATCTTTAAGACTACTCCATTTTGCATTATATGGACATCCCCATGCACATTTTCCACATTGATGACATTTACTTGGATCTATAGCTTTTGGCATTGGTTTTATATCAAAGCCTAGTTTTTCTGCTGCTTTTATTAGTATTTTATCAGCACTTCCCACATGTGATGGTGGCATTGGCATAATATTAAGTTCTTCTGTTAATTCATCAATTTGTTTTGTTATGTCAATATCATATTTTTTAAGTTCATCTACAAGTGATGGTATAAAATTTCCTGCAATTACAGTAGATGATCCTCCAACCATTGTTGTTTTTATGAGTTCCATTTCATTTTTATCCCATGGATCATAATACATATATGAATCTTTTATATTTGCTAATGGTCCTTTTTCTATTATTGTTATTTCAGCATCTGGATTTTCTGATAGTTTTCGTGCTACACTTAATCCGCCTGTTCCTGCACCTATTATTATTACTTTCATAACTTATTTTTCTCCTTTTGATTTTTTATAAATAGAAATTGGATCTGATTTTATCTTCTTATTTACCTCACGTTTATGATTATTCTTTCTATATTTTTTAAATAGACTTGTTTTATCTGTCTTTTCAGATGTATTTTCTGTTGGTTGTTTCATATTAGGTGTTTTAGATGTGTATTCATCTGATTTATGCTCTTTTTGTGGAGTATCATTGTTAAATACAGTTTTTATCACACCATTATTTTTAGATTGTGGTCTTATGTAATTTAGTATTAAACTTACAATATAAGATGTCACGCCCACTACAATTATAGCAATAAGTATTGGTATTGCAAGTCCAATTAGTTGATCTGTTATGTTTGTCATAATTGATGTTGTTATTGGTATTTCAACATCAGGAATATATATGTTTAGTAATACTCCATTAGGATATGATATTAGATGTCCAATTATAATATAAATTATGGATGATATTATTGCATCTTTCTTATATCTTGTAATAAGTGTTACAATAACACCTAAAAGCATTAAAACATAGATAAAATAAATACCAAGACGTGTAATTACAAGTGCTATGAGTGCTCCTATTATAATTGTAAGTAATCTAAGAACTTTTGAAGATATTATCAACACCTCAATAAATTTTTTCTATTAAATAAATTCCATTTTTTTTCTTAGTTATGGCTAATATTAGTATTATAATATGATCTAATTAAAATTAAAAAAATTTTATAATTATTTTATACAATATAATAATATATAATAAAACAAACTTTTAAAACTTTATGAATAAAAAAATTCTAAACCACCAATCATACTAATAAATTTTTTTTAAAAACACTTAAAACTAATCATATAAACTAAAAATTAAATTAGGAGGTTTAACTATTAGTAAATATAAAACAATAGAATATCCTGAAATACAAGAAGCATACGAACTAATAAATGAAGGATTTAACAAAAAAAGTATGATAATAATTCTAGCAGAATGCCACGTAGAATATGAAGGACGAGCACGTAGTAAACTTGAACCTGGAGATAGACTAATACTAATTAAAAAAGATGGAACATTTACAATCCACCAAGAACTAAACCTTGATCCTGTAAACTGGCAAGCACCTGGATGTAAAAACTACGTAGAACTAACAGACAAAGGTGAACTCATATTAAACAGTAAAAAAACAAAGCCAAAAGAAGAAATACGAGTATATCTTGATGAAGTATACACAGCAACCTACTATAATTGTATAGATACAAAAAATCTTGAAATACGAGGATATGAAAAACACATGGTAGATCTAGCATGGGAAAAACCAGATTTACTTGAAAAAGGATTCACACCAACACGTCGTGAATATCAAACTGATAATGGATTTATTGATCTTATGGGAAAAGATAAAAATAATACATTGATGATTCTTGAATTTAAAAGTCGTAAAGCAGGTACAAATGCTGTAAAACAACTTAAAGGATATGTTGATTGTTTTAATGAAAGTCAAGAAGATTTACGTGCTGCAATAGTTGCACCTGATATAACAGATAATGCAATGGAATTACTTGAAGAATATGAAATGGAATTTATTTCTATGGATCCCCCACTTGATCTATTAAAACAGAAAACTTCAACATTAGATTCATTCTTCTAAAAAAAAAGGAATAATAAAAAATAAAAAAAAGGGGTGGTTATGTTAAATTATAAAAAAAAGATTTATCTACAATAACTCTTATAATGGACAATCATATAAGTCTATATCAAGACTTTGAAGTATTGCTTCAACAATACATGCTGTATTCCATCCAATAATTTTTGTAGCATCCTCTTGAAGTTCCTCAGGTACTTCTTCTAAGCCATATGGTCTTACAACAATAATTGGTTTATTAAAGCTTTTAGCATACTTAATATGTTCACGTATCATATCAGGTTTATCATCCCATAATCCTGAAAGTACTACAACTACATCACAATCATCAATTCCAACAGCAAAGTTTTCGATATCTGTAACATCTTTCCAGTTAAATGCCTCTGTTGCTGTGTTTAATCGTTCGATAAATATGTTATAGTCTTTACAATCTTTAGGATATGATATGAATAATTTGTATGTTGCTAGGTCTTCTTCTGGAAATAGGTCAATCATTATAAATAGCCTCCAAATTCTATATTTTTTTTATATTTCTTTTTGATTTCAATTAACAAAACTTTTTTTTAATAAAAATATTTTCTTCTATAATGTTTATATATTTGCATGACGCTCTATAGGTACTTCATCACCATCATCATTAAATACTGTAAAACAGTCTGTTGGACATATACTTGCTGATGTTTTAATTTCATATAAACTATCCACTACTCCTTCCACGATATTATCTTCAATAATAGCACCCTTCATACATATTAGGTTTTCATCATCAAGATATAATATTTGTGATGTCTTTGTACATGCTCCACATCCTTTGCAGGTATTCCGATTTATTTCTACATCAAACATTTTTATCACTACCTTTTTTTTTATTATACTAAATTTTTATTATAAAAAGTCTTATTTTATTAAATATTATATATTATATTAACTAATTTATATTTTCGTTGTTAATAAATATTAAACCTAAATTATAAGGAGAATTAAAGTAGAATGCAAGATTTTAAAATAGGAACATGTCAGATGAATGTAGTTGATAATAAAAATGAAAACATACAACATGCAACACAACTAATACGAAAAGCAGCAGAAAATAGAGATGTAAAACTTATAACTCTACCTGAAATGTTTAATACACCATATACACATGATAAATTTATTCAAAATGCAGAAAAACAAGATGAAAGTATAACAGTAAATACAATGTGTCAACTAGCATCAGAATTAGAGATATATCTTCAACCAGGAAGTATACCAGAACTATCAGATGATAAAATATATAATACAGCATATCTTATAAATCCAAGTGGTGAAATAATAGCAAAACATCGTAAAATGCACATGTTTGATATTAATACACCAACAATGAAATTCACAGAATCAGATACTCTATCAGCTGGTAATAATATCACAACTATAAAAACTGATCTTGGAGTAATATCACTTGCTATATGTTATGATGTAAGATTTCCAGAACTATGGAGTTTAATGAGTCAGAATAAATCAGACATAATACTACTTCCTGCTGCATTTAATCTTACAACAGGACCACTTCACTGGGAAACACTAATACGAACACGTGCAATTGATACACAAGCTTATGTTATTGCAACATCACCAAGTCAAATTGAAAATCCATACTACATAGCTTGGGGACATTCAATGATAGTAGATCCATGGGGCAGTATATTAGCAGGAGCTAATAAAAAAGAAGAAATAATATATGCAGATATTACTAAAGATAAAATAGATTCTGTACGTATGCAAATACCAGTTTTAAAACATAGACGAACAGATATTTATGAAACAATAGAAAAATAAGTATTTAATAAAAAAAGATAAGGAGATTAAAAAAAATAGAGGTTAGATTTCTTTATTTTCTTCTATTTTTTAGTGTTGATAATCTTTTTTTACGTCCAAGTATTCTTCTTTTTTTAATATCTATTTTTGCTATTTTTTTTGGACTTGTTGTTTTTGTAGATGATTTCTTGGTTGTTTTTTTAGCTTTTGGTTTTGTTTCTTTTTTAGCTTTTGGTTTTGTTTCACTTTTTTTAGTTTTTGTTTTATTTTCTGTTTTCTTTGTTGATTTTTTAGAAGTTGTTTTATTTTCTGTTTTCTTTGTTGTTTTCTTAGTTTCTGATTTTTTAGTTGTTTTTTTGGTTGTTTTTTTGCCTTTTTTTGGTTTTGGATCTATTTTTTTAAGTGCTTTGTTTGCTACTTTTTTAAATTCTTTATCTCCTGTTGCTGCTCGTCTTGCTTTTTTAATTGCATCTATTGCTTTTGTTGCACGAATATCTCCTAGTGCTTTTGTTGCTGATGTTCTTACTCCCCAATCATCATCTGTTAGTAGTTCCATTATTTTATCTGTAGCTTCTTCAACTTCCATTTCACCTAGTGCTTTTGCTGCAAATTTTCGTATTGCAAAGTCTGTTGAATCTAGTGCATTAATTAGTTCTTCTGCTACTGTTGTGTTTGCTATATCTTTTAGTGCAAGTATTACATATTTTTGTGTTATTGTATCATCATTGTCTTTTAGTGTATTAATTAATGGTTTTATTGAATCATCACCAATTTCAGATAATGATTTTGCTGCTTGAAATCTTACTAATGGATTTTTATCATGGAATGTTTCAATTAATATATCTATTGCATCATCTGGATATTCTATTAGTTCTTCACATGCTTCAATTCTCAAGTTATGATCTTCAGAATTTAGTTTTTCTTTTATTTGTTCTATTGTCATTTTCATTAACACATCTTAAATAATTTTATTTTTTAGTAGAAAAAAATGGGTAAGGTGGTTATATGTTTATTTTTCCCTTAATTTTTCTTTTAACTTTAATATTAAATTAGGTATTATAATTCTAGATTTTATATTTATTTTTAATAATACTTATATTAATTTTTAAGAAAGAAATTTTACACACTTGCTTTTTTTTGTTCTTATCTATATTACTTAAAAAGTTATATCTTAGAAATTTAAAATATAATAGTATATTTAATAAAAAAAATTGGAAAAATTAGAATTTTTAATTTTTTTTTACTTTTTCTTATAAAAAATAATATGATAATAAAATAAATTTTTTTTTATAAATTTAATAAAAGCAAATACAAAGGGATATTTTTCTTATGAAACGAATAGTATTATCAGGAACAGGCAGTGGAGTTGGTAAAACAACAATATCAACAGGTATTATGAAAGCATTATCTGATGAATTTAAAATTCAATCATTTAAAGTAGGACCTGACTATATTGATCCATCATACCATAACTGTGCAACAAACATACCATCACGTAACTTAGACTCATTTTTCATGTCAGATGGACAAATACGTGAATCATTCATAAATGGAATGAAACAATCAAATGCAAAATATGGAGTTATTGAAGGTGTACGAGGACTTTATGAAGGAATAAGTCCAGTTAATGATATTGGAAGTACAGCATCTATTGCAAAATCATTAAATGCACCAGTAGTACTTATTATTAACAGTCGAAGTTTAGTTCGTAGTGCTGCTGCTATGATACTGGGATTTAAAGCACTTGATCCTGAAATACAAATAGATGGTGTAATATTAAATAATGTTAAAAGCCAAAAACACTACCTTAAAACAAAAACTGCAGTAGAAGAACTTACAAATACGCCAGTAATAGGTGGAATTACACGAAATCCTGATATTACAATGCAACAAAGACATCTTGGATTAATACCAGCAGTAGAACGTGAAACAATAAAAGATATGGTAGAAAAATGGGGAGAATTAATATCTGAAAACCTAGATTTAGATATGATACGTGAAATTATGGAAAATTCAGATAATAATATAAATTCAGAAGATACTACACCAATATGGTCACCTAATACAACAAAAACTAAGACTAAAATAGCAGTACCTTTTGATGAAGCATTTAACTTCTACTACCGTGAAAATATAGAAGCACTAGAAGCAAATAATGCTAAAATAATATACTTTAGTCCAATACATGATGAACAACTACCAGATGCAGATGCACTATACATGGGTGGAGGATATCCTGAAATATTTAAAAAAGAACTATCAGAAAACAAACCAATGCTTAAATCAGTAAAACAATTCTCAGAAGACAATCATCCAATATATGCAGAATGTGGAGGATTAATGTATCTTACAAAATCAATAGATAACATGCCAATGGTAGATGTATTTAACTATGAATCAAATCTTACCAAAAAAGTACAAGGCTTAAGCTATACAATAGCACAAGTAACACAAGAAAATCCAATACTACCTGTAAATACAGAATATCATGGTCATGAATTCCATTATTCAAAAGTTGAATATACAGGAAATAATCCTAATGATTTTGCATTTAAAATGAAACGTGGAGTAGGAATAAATGGCATGTATGATGGACTGCTTAAAAATAATACAGTTGCAAGCTACATACACACACATACAGCATGCATCCCAGAATTTGCATATAACTTTACACAAAAAGCATTAGAATAAGAAAAAAAAATAGAATAAAAAAAATTATTTTTATAGATGTGAATAATAATGGTTATAAAAATCGGAATACTAAAAATAGGAAATATAGGAACATCACCAGTAGTAGACTTAATACTAGATGAACGAGCAGATCGAGAAGATATAGATGTAAAAACATTTAGTAGCGGAGCTAAGATGGGAAAAAATGAAGTTCACAACATAATGCCCTACATAATAGAAAATGAATTTGACCTAATCATATTTATAAGCCCAAATCCAAGTGTAGGAGGACCAAAACTAGCTCGTGAAGTACTATCAGAAATAAAAACACCATCAATAATAATAGGAGATTCACCAGGAATCAGATGTATTGATGAGATGAAACAACAGAACCTTGGATACATTCTAATTAAAGGAGATCCAATGATAGGAGCAAGACGCGAATTCCTAGATCCAACAGAAATGGCAATATTTAATGCTGACATCATACAAGTACTAGCAATAACAGGCGTATTTAGACTAATACACACAAAGATTGATGAAATAATTGAACAAATCAAAAATGAAAAAACAATCACACTACCTGAAATTATAATAGAAGCAGAAGATGCTGTAGATATGGCAGGATTTAATAATCCATATGCAAAAAGCAAAGCAATAGCAGCATACAAAATAGCATGTGATGTATCAGAAATAGATGCAACAGCATGTTTTAAAATAAAAGATCCAAATCGTTATGTACCACTTGTAAGTTCAGCACATGAAATGATAACAACCGCAGCAAAACTAGCACGAGAAGCTCGTGAACTTGAAAAATCATATAACTCAGTTTTACGTACACCACACAAACGTAATGGAAGCTATGAAATAAGAAATAAATTAATAGATTAATTAGAAATTTAGTATTGTAGTATATATTTTACAGTAAATTAACATGTGAAATAATAAATTCAAAATGTTTATATGAATTTTAAATTCTTATAAATATTATCCATTCAATCTTTCTTTTTTTTACACTTGTAATATATGTCTAAGCTCCCCCTTTCTTTTTTTAGTGATTAGTCAACTATTTTTTCTAGAATCTTTTTTTTTTAATTAAATATTTTAACATCATTAACACTGTTTTTTTTATATAATAATTAAAACAAAAAAATACAACATGTAAAAAAAATATAGGGGGTTAAAATATGGCAGATGTGAAAAAAGAACTAAATAGTAATGTTGAATTAGTACTGGGAGATTATAAAACAGCAGTGAAGAAACTAGCATTACCTCTTATGATGAGTATGTTTCTTATGATGGCATATAACCTGGCTGATAGTATATGGGTTTCAGGACTTGGTTCTGATGCACTAGCAGCAATAGGATTTATAACACCATTATTTATGATAATTATAGGTCTTGGAAATGGTATTGGAGCTGGGACAAATAGTCTTATTGCTCGTTATATTGGATCTAAATGTTATGATCAGGCAAATAACACAGCTCTTCATGGTTTGTTTTTAACAGTAGTAATATCAGTAGTGGGTGCTATTTTCATGTATATTGCACTTCCATCGATTCTTATATGGATGGGTGCAGCTCATGACTTAGAATTTTCACTTGAATATGGATATATTATCTTTACATTTATGATTGTATTTTTATTTAATCATGTGTGTACTGCTATTTTAAGATCTGAAGGTGATGTTAAACGTGCAATGTATGCAACAGCTACAACTGCAATAATTAACATTATACTTGATCCTATTATGATATATGTACTTGGATTTGGTATTCGTGGAGCTGCATATGCAACAGTTATATCAGCTTCACTTAGTTGTATCATACTAAGCTATTGGATACTTTATAAAAAAGACACATATCTTAATGTAACACTAAGAAATTTTAAGTATAAACGTAGTATTATTAAAAGAATACTAAATGTAACAATTCCAGCTTCAACAGAAAACTTAATATCAAGTATTTTAATGATAAGTATAAATCTTATACTTACAATTTCAGCAGGAACTACTGCTGTAGCAACATATACAGCAACAATGCGTCTTATTCAATTAGGTGGTATTCCACTTATAGGATTTTCAACTGCACTTCTTACAATTATAGGAGCAGCATATGGAGCATGTAATGTTCAGAAAATTAAGGATGCATATAGATATACAATAAAACTTGGTCTTATTACAACAACAATTATGGTTGTAGTATTTTTAATATTTGCACCTGATATAAGTATGATATTTGCATATGGTGAAAGTAGTAATATTGCACCACAAATAGCATCAGCAATAAGAATACTTGTATTTTTAATCTATAGTGTAGCTCTTGGTAATATTTCAGCTATGCTTTATCAAGGACTTGGACGTGGAACAACATCACTTACTCTAACCATTATTCGAGCTTTAATATGTGAAATTATTCTAGCATATTTATTTGCTATTGTTATGCATATGGGAGAATTTGGAGTATATTTAGGACTTGTAATTGGTGGTATAATTGGAGGATTCATAAGTGTTACTTGGGTTATGGTAAGTATCAGACGATTAATTCGTGATTATAGACCAGATCCTATGATAGTTGATGAAATCAAATAAGAAAAAAAATAATTTTTTTTTACTCACCACCATTTTCTTTTTTTAATAGAAAATTTATTGAATTAATATAAAAAAGTTAAATTTTGTTTTTTTTAATTTTTGTTTTTTTAAATATTTTAAAAAGTTAATTATTTACTTTGTCAAAAGTTTTATATATCAAATTTAACATATATATAAAATGAAATCAAAAAACTGACAGAAAAAAGGAGAAATAATTTTCTTTTATTTTTTTGGAGAAAAAATATGAAAAATTCTTGTAAAAACCCCGAAAACATATCAATAGGATTTCTCTTCTCACTATTTCTAAAAAATCAGAAAATATACTTCAACAAATCACTAAAACAAAACAATATAACAATAGCACACGCACCACTACTAATAATGCTACTAGGATATGATGACTTCATATATCAAAAAGATCTTGTAAAAAAACTATACATAGACAACGCATTAGCAACAAGATATCTAAGGAAACTAGAAGAAGAAGGACTAATAGAAAGACAAGAAGATAATGAAAACAGACGTCAAAATAAAATTAAACTCACTACCAAAGGACGCAAACTAGCAAAAAATATCTATAGAGAGAAAATCCGATATGAAAATCAAATCATAAAAGATGTCATTCAAAAAGATGAATTCATAGAAATATTATTTAAAATTATAAAAAATTCAGAAGAAATAAATGAAAAACAGGAGGAATAAATTGCCAGAACCAACTAAAGGAAAAAATAGTAATATAGAATTAGTTCTTGGAGACCATAAAAAAGCAATAAAACAACTCGCATGGCCAATGATGGTTAGTATGTTCCTCATAATGGCATATAACCTAGCAGATGGTATATGGGTAGCAGGACTTGGAGCCGATGCACTAGCAGCAATAGGATTTATAACACCATTATTTATGATACTAGTAGGACTAGGAAATGGAATAGGAGCAGGAGCAAACAGTGTAATAGCACGATTTATAGGATCTAAGAACTATGAAGAAGCAAATAACACAGCAGCACATAGTTTAGTATTAACACTTATAATATCAATATTAGGTGCAATTATAATGTGTCTAATTCTACCTCAAATACTTGAAGTAATGGGAGCAGGATCATCAACACAAACAGCACTAGAATATGGATACATAATATTTGGATTAATGATAGTATTTATCTACAGTAACGTAGGAACAGCACTTCTAAGATCAGAAGGAGATGTTAAACGTGCAATGTATGCAATGGCTGTAACAGCAATACTAAACATAATACTTGACCCAATATTTATCTACGTAATGGGAATGGGAATATCAGGTGCAGCATGGGCTACAGTACTTTCAGCAACAGTAAGTTGTTTTGTACTAATATATTGGATGCATTATAAAAAAGATACATATCTTGATATATCATTTAAAAACTTCCACTATGAAACAAAACTTGTAACTGGAATATTAAACATAGCAATACCATCAACAGCAGAAAACTTAATATTTAGTATTCTAGGAATAGTAGAAAACTGGATATTAGTAACTACAGCAGGGACAGTTGCAGTAGCAGCATATACAGCAGCATTAAGACTCATACAACTTGCAAATATTCCACTTATGGGATTTGGAACAGCACTTCTAACAGTAGCTGGAGCAGCATATGGAGCACGAAACTACATTAAAGTTAAAAATTCATTTACATACACATTAAAACTAGGATTAATATCAGCAACTATAATGGCAATATTATTCTTCATATTTGCACCACAAATAAGTATGGTATTTGCATATAGCTCAAGTGCATCACTAGCACCAATGATTGCTGAAATTATTAGAATAATGATTATATTCATATACAGTATATGTCTAGGAATGATATCAGCAATGATATTCCAAGGTGTAGGAAAAGGAACAACATCATTATGTCTAACAATTATAAGATCACTTTTATGTGAAGTAATTCTATCATACCTATTTGGAATAGTATTTGGCTGGGGAGCATATGGTGTATACTTCGGTGTAACTATTGGTGGTCTCATTGGAGGATTCATAAGCTTCGGATGGGCATCATTATACATAAGACGCTTGATTAAAAACTATGATGCAGATCCTGAAATCGAAAATATCGATAAAACAGAATAAAAAAAAAAGTAGGAAAGAATAATATATTCTTCCTATAAAATCTAACCTTCTTTTATAATCTATTTTTTTATTAAAGTTTATTTTTTTTATAATAACATCCATACATAATTATTACTTTTTTTATTATTTTTATTAATTTATCATTAATTATCATTAGATTTATATATGTAATTATTAATAAGTATAAATATCAAACTATAAAAGGAGACTTTGAAATATCATGTTAAAAGATAAAGTAGCAGTAGTAACAGGTGGAACAAGAGGAATAGGATTTGCAACAGTAAAAGAATTCCTAGAAAATGGATGTAAAGTAGTACTCTTTGGATCAAGACAAGAATCAGTAGACAAAGCACTAGCAAAACTTAATGATATAAACCCAGACTACCCAGTAGAAGGAATGTATCCTAAAATCACAGAATATGATGAAGTAGAAAAAGCATTCACCGAAATAGTTGACAAATACGGAAAAATAGACATACTCGTAAATAATGCAGGAGTATCAGAAAAAGAACCAATCGAAGAGTTAAGTGTTGAAGAATTTGAAAAAACAATAGACTTAAATGTTAATGCTGTATACATATGCTCAAAAGCAGCAGTAGAAGTAATGAAAAACCAAGAAAAAGGAGTAATTCTTAACACAAGTTCAATGGTATCACTCTATGGACAATCAAGTGGATGTAGTTATCCAGCATCAAAATTTGCAGTAAATGGACTTACCAAATCCCTAGCACGAGAACTAGGAAAATACCAAATACGTGTAAATGCAGTAGCACCTGGAGTAATAGCAACAGACATGGTAGCAAACTTACCTGATGATTTAGTTGAAAAAATATGTGCAACAATACCTCTTCAACGCATGGGACAACCTGAAGATATAGCAAATGCATTTGTATTTTTAGCAAGTGACAAAGCATCATACATAACAGGAGCAATACTATCAGTAGATGGAGCTACAATGACATAAAGTAGCATGAAAAAATAAATTTTCCTATTAAATACAAAATATTTTCTCCTCACCATTTTAATTTTTTTTATAAAAAAAAATATATTATATTCCACTTAAACTTTCTATTTTTAAATTAGACATATTTTATAAAATTAGACTTTTTTTTGCTAAAATAATAAATTCTAGTTTTTACATATACTATTATTATAACCAAAGGAAAAAAGAATAATATCTTTTTTTAACTATTTTTTTTAAATAAACACTACAAAAAAAAGGCGGAAAAACAATATGGATAATTTATTATTACTACTTATTTTTATATATGTAGCTTTAATGATTCTCGTCGGATATGTTGCTTATAAACGTACAGTAACATCAGAAGACTATCTTGTTGCAGGACGAGAAACAAACTCATATATAATGGCTCTAAGTTATGGTGCTACTTTTATAAGTACAGCCGCTATTGTTGGTTTTGGTGGTCTTGCCGGTACTAATGGTATGGGTATATTATGGCTTGTTTGTTTAAACATTGCTGTTGGTATATTCCTAGCATTTGTTGTATTTGGTAAGAAAACACGTAAAATGGGACAATACTTAGATGCTTTAACATTTCCAGAATTCTTATCAAAAAGATTTAACAGTCGATTTATACAATATTTTAGTGGAGCTTTAATATTTTGTGCTATGCCGATATATGCGGCTAGTGTTCTTATTGGAGCTGCCAGATTTCTTGAAACAACAATAAATGTTGATTTTACAATCTGTATCATTGTACTTGCAATTATAATTGGATTCTATGTAATATTCGGAGGACTTAAAGGTGTAATGTATACAGATGCACTACAAGGTACTATCATGTTTGTTGGAATGCTTATACTACTTGTAAGTATATATTGGATGCTAGGTGGAGTTACAGAAGCTCATCAAGCTCTTACACAAATGGCACCACTATTTCCAGAAGCTTCAAAAGCAACAGGTGCTACAGGTTGGACAACTTTCCCTGCAATGGGATCACCATTCTGGTGGAATCTTGTTTCATCAATTATTCTAGGTGTAGGTGTTGGAGCAATAGCACAACCACAACTTGCAGTACGTTTTATGACAGTAAAATCAAATAAAGAATTAAATCGTGCAGTACTTGTTGGTGGAATATTTATATTTGTAACAACATTCACAGCATATATTGTTGGAACATTATCAAATGTATACTTCTTCCAGACAAGTGGACAAATAGCAATACAGGCAGCAGGAGGAAATGTGGATAAAATCATTCCAACATTTATTAACTCATCAATGCCAAAATGGTTTACATACGTCTTCATGCTAACACTATTATCTGCTGCTATGAGTACAATTAGTACACAATTCCACGTACAAGGATCTTCCATTGCTTATGATGTATATGGTGGACTTAAAGATTCAAAAAAACACAATCTATCAATAAATAGGATAGGAATACTAATTGCAATCATAATAGCTGTAATACTTGCATACCTACTACCTGGTAATATTGTAGCACAAGGTACAAGTATATTCTTTGGAATATGTGCAGCAGCATTTTTACCTGTATATATTTGTGCATTATTCTGGAAACGTACAACAAAAGAAGGTGCAATTGCAGGAATTATTAGTGGAACACTCATAAGTCTATTTTGTCTAATCTTCACTCACCAAAAAGAAGCAGCAGGATTAGGAATAGCAAAAGCACTAACAGGATCAAGTGTGCTATTTACAAGTATGCCATGGCCATATGTAGATCCAATGGTTATAGCATTACCACTTGCATTTGTATTTACAGTTGTAGTATCACTACTAACACACAATACAAAAGATGAAGAAAAAGAAATTGATCAAATGTTTAAATATGATGATACAAAAGGAGATGTGGATTAAAAATGGAATTTCTAGGACTAACAGACCCAATGATCATAGCAGCATATCTTTCATGTATCATAGTAACCATAATCTGTGTAATTTATGGTGCAATATACTGGAATAGTGATAAATAATCATATATTCCCTTCTTAACCTCTCTTTTTTTTATAATAAAAAACTTTTTTTTATAGAATAAACTTTTAAATATTATTCTTCATATACAAATAGATAATACAAAAAGTATAGGAGAAATCAAAAAATGCCAGTAATAACAATAGAAGGTCCAGCAGGAATAAGTAAAGAAGTAAAAAAAGAACTAATTGAAAAAGTATCACAAACTGCAGCAGACATATATAATATGCCAATAAACACAATAAATGTTCTTATAATAGAAAATGAGGCAGATAATGTTGGAGTTGGTGGAAAACAACTTTCTGAAATTAAATAATAGCTAAAATAGATTTTTTATATAAAAATATACACATAACCACCTACTTATTTTTTTATTAATTTTTTTTAGTAGATTCATATATTTTATTTAATTATGAAAAAAATAGATTTTATAGTAAGTTTTTTATTTTTATAAAAAGTATGAATTATTTCTTATTTTAGAGAAAAAAATAGAATTAAATTTTTTTAAATTATTTTTTGAAAAAAAGTTTTAAAAGTAAAATATCGTAATTTCACCTAAAAAGTCCTAATAATATAATAATTATAATTTTCTTATTATTAAAAAAGTTAAAAAAGAAAGAAATAGCACTTATGCTACTTCTTCAATTGCTTGTACAGGACATGCATCTGCACATAATCCGCATCCTACACAAGTTGAATCATCGATTACGTAAGGAGTTCCTTCTGAAATACAATTAACTGGGCATGCTTCCATACATAATCCACATGCTACACAATTATCTCCTATTTTGTAAACTGCCATATTTATCACCTTATTATTATATTATTAGTTTTAAATTAACTAACATAATTATTTTTATGTAAGTTTTAATATATATTTTACTAATTTTTAATAAACCTAAACTAATTTATCAACATAATTTGAAAATTGTTAAAAAAAGAAAGGAGGGTTAAATTAAGTTTATTTAACTAAAAAAATTTTTTTCTACTTTAAATTTATCAGTTCACGTAATTTATCTTCTGATATATCTAGTATATTACTTATTTCTGCTATTTGTTCTTTTGCATCCTTTTTCTCGAAGTTTTTTGAGATTCTACCTTTTAATTCTTCAGGTTCAAGTTGTTCTGATAATTCTAGACTATTTATTATTGTATTTACGTATGCTTGTGATATTTTTAATTTTTCTAGGTCATATTCATCATCATCTACAATATCTATATTTTTTAGTTCATCTACTGAGTTTTGATAAATATTTATGATATTTGCTATATCATACTCATCTGTAAATGCAAATACATCTTCAAGTCCTTTTTTCTCATATATTGCTGAAAGTACACTAAGATAAAATATAAGTTGTCCTTTAGTGTATGGTTTTAGTCCTGATTCTCTGTTATTTATTCCTATTGCTGTTGGTATTTTATAATTTATTGGTTCAAGATTTATGTCTGTTTCTATGTATTCATGTGTTTGTATCATGTCATCTGCCATTTTAGATGCTTTTTCTTCAATTTCAGTCATGTGATCTTTTAGTACTAATTCTTCAAAGCTGTTATAATGTAGTAATGTTATTAGCATTAATTCTTCATCTGATTCTATGCTTACAATTTTAAAGCAATTTAGCACTCCTGATACTGATAGATCTATGTCTTGGTATTCTTCAACTAATTCATCATCTGGTATTTGTTGAAATTCTTTTGATAGTATTGCATATCTTGTGTTTCGTATTGGATCTGTAAGTAGTCGAGTTGTGTATATATCACTTGGTTGGTATAAATATTGTCCTACTTCATATTTTTCAAGTATTTGTGGATCTATATCAGCATCATATATGTATAGATCATATAAGTTTGGATTTAATTGTTCTATTAGTTCATCTTGTTGTTCTTCATTTAAATCTTGGAATGTTATATCTTCTGTTAATTCAAATAGTTGTTTTTCTTCTTGAAAGATGTTTGTTTCATCTTCATCTTTTGGTGTGTTATCAAGCTCTGGTTGGTTGTTTTCTTCTACTTCCACTACTTCTTCATCTTCTATTGGTTGTTGTGTGTTCTTTTCATCTGACATGAAAAATTCTCCTCCCATACTATTTTTTTTGGATAATTCACATATATTTTTTAGAATTTTTTTTGTACTTATTTAATTTTTTTTTATTGTAAAAAATTTGAGAAAAATTTTTTTCAACTCTTCTAATTTGCTTTTAGTGTTTTGTTGAATTTTTTTCATAAAATTTTTATTATATTATATTATTTTGATAGTTTCATCTTATATAATTATTTAACTATTTTTAAGATCTTATGTGGTAAATGTATAATAAAAAAAGATTAGAAATTAGGAAATTAATGGTAGATGGTGTTATTTTTTCTTTTTTTTACGATATGCTGAGGGTAGTACTCCAAATTGTTCTTTGAATGCCTTGGAAAATTTACTACTATTTTTATATCCTATCATGTTTGCTACTTTTGAGATTGTATAGTCTGTATTTTTAATTAGTTCTTTTGCTCTTTGGAATTTATATGAGCGATACCATGAGTATATTGGTTTTCCATACATTTCTTTAAAGCATGCTTTTAGTGTTGTTGAATTTATTCCATATTGTTGAGATAAGCTTTCTACAGAGTCATAGCTTGATATGTTACGTGATATCATGTTTTTAATTTTTCTTACTACTCGTATTTGTGAATCTGTATATGTGTGTTGTTTTAGATTTTCTTCAGGTATATCAAAGTTATATACGTGTATCATGAGTTCTAGGAATTTTATCAGTTGGTATGTTGTTTTTGTATTTGATACTGCAGGTTGGAAATTTACTATTTGTTCAAGTATTTCTTTTATTTGTCTGTTGTTATAATATATTAAATTACTATGACGATAAACTATTCCAAAGAGATCATTAATTGTTCTTGAAATATTTAATGGATCTTTTAATTTAAGGCTACTTCCATAACTTCGTCTAAGAATTATGAATAATATATGGGTATCTTCCCCATAATTTAGTGTTTTATAACTTTCCTGGATGTGGAAGATATTCATATCACCATCTTTTAAAAATACATACTTATCATCACCCACAGGCACTTGACATGTTCCTTTGATAATACAATTCATTATAACAAGATTTGGATTATTAAAGAAAAATAAGTCTTGATAATTTGAATCACTAGATTCATGATGTGATTTAGTTTCAATAAACCTAATTTCTGGTAAAACATCATAAAAATCTACTTCAACACGCCCATTAAATGGATGATCAATAATAAGCTTCTTACCCCCTACCATATCCTCAACTTCAAGGAAAGGTAGGAATTCATCTTTAATTTTTATATCATCAAATACTTTTTCATTAGATACTCTTTTCATTTAAAATTAGAACCCCACAAAAAAAAATTATAGTTAATACTATTGTATTTAATTATTATTAAATAAAGTTATTGTTAAAAAAAAAATTAGAAAAAAAAAGTTGGAGATTAAAGAATAAATTACACATCTATGGTGTAAGTCGTCTTCTATCTCTTGGGAATAAAACAGTTTCACGAATATTTTTAACACCAGTTAAAACCATTGTAAGTCTGTCTGCTCCCATTCCCCATCCTGAGTGTGGTGGCATACCATATTTGAATGCTTCTAAGTATTTTTCAAATGAATCAGGATTTAAATCCTTAGCTTCTAGTTGATTATAAAGTGTTTCATAATCATGTACACGTTGTGAACCACTAGATAATTCAAGATCACGATACATTAAATCAAATGCTGTACTTTTTTCTGGTTCTGCAACATTAGGCATTACATAGAAAGGTTTAATAGCAGAAGGCCATTCTGTAATAAAGTAGTAACTACCCATTTCTTCTCCTAATACTTTTTCAGCAGCACGGTTTAAATCTTCACCATAGTTCATTTCAACATCATGACTATTTACAATATCAATAACACGTTCATATGGAACTACAGGGAAAGGTTCAGATGGTACATCAAGAGGATGTTCAAGATCTTCAAGTTCTCCTCTACATTTATCTGAAATATCAGCTAGAATATTTCGAATAAGATCTTCTAGTAAATCCATAGCATCTTGTTGACTTTTAAATGACATTTCAGCATCAATAGATAATGCTTCATTTAAGTGTCTTAGTGTATCATGTTCTTCTGCACGGAATATTTGACCAATTTCAAATACACGGTCAAGTCCTGTACCCATCATCATTTGTTTATAAAGTTGTGGACTTTGTCCTAGGAATGCTTCTTTTTCAAAGTATGTGATAGGGAAAAGTTCTGTTCCACCTTCTGTTGCTGATGCTACAAGTTTTGGTGTTGTAATTTCTGTGAAATCATGATCATAGAAGTAGTTACGTGTTGTGTGTAACATTTGACTTTTAATTTTAAATATAGCACTAACATCATGTTTTCTAAGATCCATGAAACGAGAATCAAGTCTTGTATCCATTTCTGCATCTACTTTTTCTGTTGTATCAAGAGGTAATGGAAGTTGTGATACATTAATAATATCAATATTATCAGGTATAATTTCAACACCATTAGGTGCTTTTGGAGATTCTTGAACTTTACCTGTTACAGAAACTATTGTTTCTTTACGTGCTGCTCTTACATCTTCCATCATTTCTTCTGATAATTTTTTACTTGGTGCTGTAAGTTGTGTTATACCATTTTTATCACGTATAAGTACAAAAACAATTCCACCAAGGTCACGAATTTCATGTACCCATCCTGTAATTTGTACTGTTTCACCAGCCATTTCAGGTGTTACTTCGTTTGAATAGTGTGTTCTTTTTGATTTTTCAAATATGTCTGTCAATGTCTTTCACCTAAATAATTGTTAATATAATTTATATTAATTTGATTTTTAATGTTAAAAAAAATAAAAATTCTATTAAATTTTTAGTAATAATAATTATATATCTTTCTTATCACTAATAAAAATTAGTTTTATTTAATATAGAATATATAAAAAAAATAAGTAAAGGTGGTTAATTTAAAATTATCTATTACTCTATTTTCTTACATCATCTGCTCGTTTTTTGATAGATTCAGCGTGTGCATATAGTCCTTCAGCTTCAGCAAGATTTCGTACCATTGCCTCTATGTTTAGTACTCCTTCTTCTGTTAATTCTTGTATTGTTGGTTTTTTAAGATATGAATCTGCTGATAATCCAGAATACATTCGTGCTCCCCCACTTGTTGGTAGTACGTGGTTTGTTCCAGATCCATAATCTCCACCTGCTACTGGTGTTAGATTTCCTAGGAATATTGATCCTGCATTATCAATTTCTTCAAGTGTTTTATAATGGTCTTTTGTTACAATTACAAGGTGTTCTGGTGCATAAAGGTTTGTGAATGTTATTGCATCCTCCATTGAATCTGCAACTAGTATGTGTGCATAGTTTGTAAGAGATTCCTCAATTATTTCACGTCTTGGTGCATCTTGTAGTTGTTCATCTAAGCTTTTTAGTGTATCTTCTGCAAGTTTTCTTGATGTAGTTACCATTATTGTTGCTGCATTTGGATCGTGTTCTGCTTGTGCTAATAGTTCTGCTGCCATATATTCAGGATTTGCTGTTTCATCAGCTAATGCTAGCATCTCAGATGGTCCTGCAAAGAATTCTATATCTACATCTCCATATACAAGTTTTTTTGCTGTTGCTACAAAGATGTTTCCAGGTCCTACAATTTTATCAACTGATGGTATAGTTTCTGTTGAATATGCCATTGCAGCAATTGCCTGTGCTCCACCTACTTTGTATATTTGTGTTGCTCCTGCTATTTTTGCTGCTGCAAGTATTTCATCACTTATATTTCCATCTTGATCTGGTGGTGTACAACATATAATTTCTTTAACTCCCACAATTTTTGCTGGTATTACAGTCATTAATATTGATGATGGATATGCAGCACGTCCTCCAGGGATATAACATCCTACTTTTTCAAGTGGTCTTATGATTTGTCCTGCTTTTACACCTTTTTGTATTTCCATAGTCCATTCTTCTGGTATTTGTGCTTCATGGAATTTTGCAATATTTTCTGCTGCATTTTCTAATGCTACACGTAATTTAGGATCAATATTTTCAATACTTTTTTGAATATCTTCTTGTGCTACTTTAAAGTCTTTAATATCTGCTTTATCAAATTTTAAAGTATAATCATGAAGTGCTTGATCCTTATTTTTTCGTACATTTTCAATAATTTCTTGTACTGGCATAATCACATCAGATGAATCCATCTGAATTCTCTGAGTATATTTTGGAAAATCTTCCCGTTTAAGTTCTACTATTTCTAACATTATATTCCAAATCCTCCTATTTTATTTGATTATTATTTTTATTAATATAAATTATCAATTCCATATACTTTTTTTTGATTGTATCTTTTATAATATTATATTATTAATTTAATAATTATTAACAATATTTATAAAAAAAAATAGAGTAGTCAAATAATAGCTTCTAGAAAAAGATAATCTTATTTAAATTTAAAAGTATATAGAAAAATTTTTATTTTAAGTATTGTCTTTATAATTTGTTAAAAAAAAATAAGATAATAGGGTGGTGATGGGAAGTTTGGTAGTTGTTATTTTCGAAATTTAACTATACTTCTATTATTAGCTTTACATCCATGGATTTGGTGTTCCTGGCATGTCTCCGCCTACTGGAGTCATTGCTTTTGCTGCTATTACATCATCAATTCTTAGTATTTCTACTGATACTGATGTTGCTGCATCAATGATTGCTACTTTTGTTGCTTGTGATTCTAGTATTCCTTCTTCTTGCATGTCTGCTACTTCACGTTTTATTACATTTACTCCCATGTTTGGTGAAGTTTCATTTGCTGATAGAAGATCTACTATTACATCAATTGTGTCCATTCCAGCATTTTCTGCTAATGCTACTGGGAGTTCTTCTAGTGCTTGTGCATATGCAACTATTGCTAGTTGTTCTTTATCATCAAATTTATTTGCGTATTTTCTAAGTGCTTTAGATACAGCTATATCTGCTGCTCCTCCTCCAGGAAGAACTTTATCTTCTGCCATTGCACGTGATACTGCTCCTATTGCATTATTTATTGCTTGTTCAAGTGAATCTGTAACGTATTTGGTACTTCCTCTAACAATAATATTTAGTACTCCAGGATTTTTACATCCTTCAATGAAGATATATTCACGATCTTCATATACTTCACGTTCATATACATGTTCTGCTTCTCCAATATCATCAGAGGTTAGTTCACGTACATTGTTTACTATTTTTGCTCCTGTTGCTTTTGCTAATCTTTCAAGATCTCCTGCTTTTACACGTTTTGCTGTCATGATTCCAGCTTGATTTAGGAAGTGTTGTCCAAGATCACTAATTTTTTTGTTGTTAAATAATACATTTGCACCAGAGTCTACTATTTTTTGTACTTCTTCTTTGAGCATTTCTTCTTCTGCATCAAGGTAGTCTTGGTATTCTCCTGGTGTTGTAATTTTGATTTTTGCATCATTTTGTAGTTCACGTGCATCTAGTGGATATTGTAGTAGTGCAATTTTAGCGTTTTTAACATCTTTTGGCATTTCTGATTCTACTACGCTTTTATCTACTGTTACACTTTGTGTGATTTCTGTACTTTCTGTTCCTTCACCGTGGATTTTTCTTATTTTGATCATGTCAGAGTCAACTTTATTATCTTCTGCAACATCAAGAAGTGCATCTACGAGTTGTTCTGCCATTGTATCAAGGTTTGAGAATGATCCTTTTCCGGACATTGAGGTTCTTGCAACTTTTATTAGTGCTTCACGTGTTGCTGGTATTGCAATTTCATCAAGTACGTCTATTGCTTTATCACGTGCTGCTTCATATCCTTTTGCTATTAGTGGTGTGTCAAGTCCATCTTCAAAAAGTTTTTCTGCTTGTTTTAGTAATTCTCCAACTAGTACTACTGCTGTTGTTGTTCCATCTCCATATTCACTTTCCTGTTTTTTAGCAAGATCTACGATCATTTGTGCTGCTGGATGATCAGGTTCTGTTTCTTTGAGTATGGTGTATCCATCATTGGTTATTTTTACATCACCAATTGAGTTTATAAGCATTTTGTCCATTCCTCTTGGACCAAGTGTTGTTCTTAGTACGTTGGATAATAGTTTTGCTGCCATTATGTTGTTTCTAGTTGCTTGGCTTCCAATTGTTCTTGATGAACCATCTGCTAGAATTATTAATGGTTGTTGTGAGTTTTGTGCCATCTTAATTATCCTCCAGGTTATTTTCCTTTTTTTTATTTTAAGAAAAATTTTGTGTTTTTTCTATTTATAAAAAAATTATTTCTTTATTTCAAATATTTAGTAGACTGTTTGAACAATATTAAATTTTTTTTAAATAAAATACTTTTTTTTACACATATTAAAGATTTTTCTTATAATATAAAAGTAAAAAAACCCTTTTTTTTCATTTTGTTTTATATTTTTTTTTATGGATTAAAAAATAATTTTCTTTTATCTTTAAATTTGGTTATATTTGTAGATTGAATAATAAAAAAATAAAAAAAATATTTTTCTTTTTAAAAATAATAAAACTTTTTTTATTTGATGAAAATAATTAACTAAGATATTCTTATATGTTTAATTGATTTTTTTCTATCTGTTTTATAATTCTATTTTTCATATATTTATATACTTATCTATATTAAAGGTGTTTGATATTATATAAATACTTTATGGTTTAAAATTAAAAAATAAAAAAAAAGTTAAAAAAATAAAGGGTGGTTAAACTAGTTTTCATAATCTTCGACTGCTTCATATACTAGTTTCATAATTGATTTTTTAAGATCTTGGCTATCATCAAGTGGTATTGGTATATTATCACAGTATACAACTTCCAAGTTATGTGATAATGCATCTTTTGTTGCAACATCTACAGCTGCTGCTTTTAGTTCTGTTAACATTACATCTACCTTATCGATATTATCTTCAATATCTTTTTGTAGTAATGGTCTGTTTGATAGATGTGATGATATTGCAACAACATTACAATCATAATTATCCTCAAGATACTCTTTTAATATTGGTTGTACAGATTCAGGTGCTGTAGTTGCAAATAATACATTTCGTCCACTTATTGATTCTACTGGTGCAGGTCTAAATATTGTTGGTATTACTTCAACATCAGGATTTATACTACGTATTTCATCAAGTAGTATGTCAAGTTTTGCTTTTGGACATGTTTGTTCATCACACATTGTTACAATTATAAGATCACCTAGTTTTATACGATATGGTCCAAAGTAACTTATAAGTGTTTCAATTGGCTGATTTGCACCAACTAGTACTATTTGTTTGTTTGTTTTAATAGGTGGTATTGCAGATCCACTTCCTTCTATTGCAACTAAGTTTGTATCTAGTGCATTTGTCATTCTAGCTCCACTTACCATGTTAGTTTTAAATACACGTCCTGCCATTCCACCTGCACATCGACGACATCCAACTGTTAATACACGGCTCATTAGTGCATCTTCCCAGTGATCTGAAGCAGCATGAAGTCCTTTATCTGATTGTTCCATAAGATATTCTGGTGTTAGTTTAATTTTATTTCCTTTTACAATCTCAGGTATTTCAGGACCTCCCCGTCCCATTGCTACTATACATGGGTTAAATTCATCTTCTTCATTTATAAGTCGTGCTGTATATGCTGATATTGCTGTTTTTCCAATTCTTTTACCTGTTCCTATTATCTTATATGATGGATTTTTTAGTACATCATATTCAACTAATGGATCAAATTGGAAGTCAGGTCCTTTATATATTGCACCTTTTGATAGTACTACAGATGCTATTTTAAATCTTTTAACATAGTTTACCACAGGTTCATCTGATAAGTCTATTACCATTTCAATATCATATTCATCAATTAATTTTTCAATTTCATCATATGGAATATCAAAGTGGTCATGACACATTACTACTTTTTTATTGAAGAATTCTGATATTACATCAACATTACTTGTACGTACCTTTTCTGTACCACCAATTAATAGTAGTACTTGTATATCATACCCATCATGAGTTAATTGATCTACTGCTGATTTTGTTACTGGAAAGTAGTGTTCACCATCAATTAAACACATTACTTTTGTTTTTTCAGACATTTTATTATTCTCCTTTCTTATTTGATTTGATTATATTTTTTTTTGTTTTTATGTTATTGTATATAAAAAGTGTATCTATATAAATTATTATAATATTAATTAAAAAAATTTGGAAAAAATAAATTTATACATGCTTAAAAGTTCCAATACAGTTGAAATATAGGTCTAGATAATCATAATGAATTCAATTGTAGTATAGAAAAAAGATAAAATATATATTAAAGATTTAAGATATATTATATTATACTATTTCATGATAAAATACTTGAAGATGAATGAAAAAAATCTTACTAACAAATTTTTTTCTTAAATATAAAGTAATTTTTTAAACTACATTCATCACAAAAAAACGTTAAAGTATTAAGAAAGGATTTTTATCAATGAAGTTATAACTTTATTTTTTTACAAATAAAAAAGAAAAATTGCAATTTTTTTATTAAACATCAGAAAAATTTTTTTTACCAATATAAAAAATTGAACATAAAAGGAGGGAAATGTTATGGCAAAAGTTAAAGGAACAAACAGAAGAACCAGACCACGATCTGGATACAGAAAACAAGGAAATAAAAAAGGAAGAGGAGTAAGAGAAAAAAGATACAAACGATAAGTATATTTTCTAATTACTTATCCTTTTTTTTATTGAAATTCATAAACACCACTAAATCTATTTTTACATGAAAAACTTCTATTTTTATAATATTATATTTTATCCAAACATCATTTTTTTTTAGATATTAAATAGGTTATCTAGATTTTCCCATACCCATATTTTGTTACGATTCCAGCCTGTTGCTATGTTTGGAATTTTTATAGAATCCTGGAAATTTCCCTGATATCCATGTCTCATACTATTTAATCCACAAAGTATTAGTAATGTTTTTGAACGACTATATGCAACAAAATATCTGCGGATAAGTTCATCAAATGCTGCATCTGTTGGATTTTCATCATTTATAATACCTACATCTGAACATCTTTGTACGTAATGTTCTATATTATATGTTTTACCACCCTTTTCTGGAAATCTCTTAAATGCTGATGATTTCTTATTATTTAAAATATCAGAGCCTACATCAACAATTACAACATCAAATTCAAGTCCTTTTGCTTGATGTATTGACATTATATTAATATTTTCATCAAGATCAATATCAAATAGGTCATCATCAAGTTCTACAGCTCCTAGTGCTATTGGTATTAGTATATGCCAGAATACCTGATTTGCAGTTAAGGTATCATCATATGCTATTGCACGACTAGTTTGTATGATTGTTTCTGTTATTAGATCATAGTATATTTTATTTTCTGCTGTCTGATCTATTAGTGTCATACATACATTTTCAATTTCACTAAGTACTTCTTGTATGTTTATGTTATTTTTGTCAACTATTAGTTTTTCATCATCCATGTATTCTTTTGTAAATTCTCTCCAATGATCTAAGATATCATGTGTTCTTGGTGGAATATTTCTAAGTGAATCTTCAAGTTTCATGTCACTATCTACAGCTTGTAGTATTAGTCCACATATTAATGACACTATATCTGTTGCTTCTATATTTTGTCCTCGTGGATTAAATATTACCATGTTTTCATCACGTGTTGTTAGTGTGTTTCGTATGAAGTATGGTAATCTTTTTCTATTATATGCATTTATTTCTTTAGGTGAATTTAGAAGTACTGCTATACTTGGATTATCAAATTGTACTTTAAAGTTTTCACCATATTCATTTCTAAATTCTACTTTTTCACCTTTTTTAAGTTCATATATAAGGTTTGATAGATCATATGTTAGTTCTTCTATGTTGTTTCTAAATAATCCTACAACAGGATATGTATTTGTATTTGTAGATTGTGATATTATATCAGGTTTATTTAGTGAACTTGTTTGTCTGTATATTGGATCTATGTTTATGTAGTCATTTAGGAAGTCTACTATTGTATCTGTTGATCTGTAGTTTGTGTGAAGATATATTATTTTAGGGTGTATGTCTAGTTTTTTACTAATTCTTTGTTCATAGTTTGTAAATAGGTGTACATTTGATCCTCGGAATCTGTATAATGATTGATCATCATCACCTACCACTGTTATTGATCCATTGTTGTTTTTTGTATATTCTGCTAGTTTGAAATATATTTGTTCTTGTAAAAAGTTTGTATCTTGATATTCATCTACTAGAAGAACTCTTAAATTATTTTCTAGTTTTAGAATCTTATTTTCATTTAATAACTCATAAAAACGTGTTTCTAGAAGAGCATAATCAACTATTAATTTTTCATCAAGCTGATGATTATATTCATGTATAATTTCATAAAGAAGTGATTCACGTTCTGAACGAGATTCTAGTTCATCAATATCTGCCATATTTTCATACATTGCTTCTCTAAGTGTAAGTATGATACTATTTATCTGAGCACTACTAACCCCTGCCTGATTTTCATTCATACGTTTAACAAATTGTTTAAGTTTCTTATCATTAATACGATCATCTTTAAGTAGAGTTTGCATCATAAGAGCAGATGATGTAAAATTATCAATAACACTCATATCATCAAATGCAACGTAATCTTCAGCTATACCATCAAGTGTTCCTGTAATTATATTATTAAATGATTTATCAAATGGTTTATCAAGTTGTTTAAATATTTGTTTTGCCCACATGATTGTTTTATCTTTAAGTTGACGAGCAGCCTTTTTAGTAAATGTTGTAACCATAATGTTTTCTATATTAATATCATCAACAAAATAGAATTTAAGAATTTTAAGAACAAGAGTTGTTGTCTTACCACTTCCAGGACCTGCAACAATGAATTGATCTTCATTAACAGGTGCTAGTACTGCTTCATTTTGTTCATAGTTTGATTTAATATCTCTATTTAAAGTTGTTTTTATGAGTTCAACAAACTCTTCTTGTGATATCATAATGGTTTTTTTCCTTATAAAAAAAAATAAAAAAGATGTAATTGGAGGTCAAAGTAATTTTTTATTCTTCTTCAACTTCTAAGTTTCGTAGTTGTTGGTCAAATTCTGTGAATTGTTTTGAAAGTCCACGGAAGTATGGTATAAATACACCATGTATTATTAAACGATCTGGATTTATTCCATCATCTTTTAGGTGCTGTTTCATTAGTTTTACATTTTCTTTAACTTCTGCATGTTTTGGTGTGTCAGGATATTCACCAAGGAATACTCCACTTGCACCATGTGTTAATGCATATTTGATGTGTCTGTATTTTACACGATTAATAAATGGTACATTTATGATACGTATTGAATCAGGACATGATACACGATTTATTCCCATATTATTTGCTGATACATTTCCAATATCATCTAGGAATGCTATAATTATTTGTTCATCTGGTTTTTTATCTTTAAGTATTCCTCGTATACTTCCTTCAAGACGATCATCACTTTGTCCTTGTATACTTATTGCTTCCTTATCACATGCCATGATACATACACCACATCCTGTACATGCTATTGGATCAACATGTATTGAACGTTTATCTTTAGTTATTGCCTGATATACACATTCTTCAGTACATTTTCCACAGAGAGTACATTTTTTAACATTTACTTGTGCAATGTATGGTTCAACTTCAAGTCCACCATTTACAAGTTCTGATATCTTAGTTGCTGCCGCATTTGCCTGAATTATACTATCTGTAATATCTTTTGGTCCTTGTGCTGTTCCACATACAAATATTCCTTCTATATCTGTTGTTACAGGCTTCATTTTTGGATGTTTTTCTTTAATAAAGTTATCTTCTGTTAATCCTACATTAAGTTTTTTAGCAGTTTCTATTGTTCCTTCTGATGCTTCAAGAGCAGCTGATAGTACTACAAGATCTGTTGGTATTTCTTCAGTAAATCCTGTAAGAGTATCTTCTATTCTTACAAGCATATGATCATCTTCTTTTGCAATTTCACCTGGTCGTCCTCGTATTAGTTGTATACCATTTTCCTGACTATATTTATAGTATTTCTCATAAACTCCAACTGTTCTAATATCAGTATAACATATTATAACTTCTGTATCAGGATAATGTGAGCGTATTAGATTTGCATTTTTTAATGCTATCATACAACATACTTTAGAACAATACTTATGTCCTCCAGGCATTTGATCTCGTGATCCTACACATTGTATCATTACAACACGTCTTGGTACTTTTCCTGTGGATGGAACTTTAAGATGTCCTTCAGTTGGTCCATTTACTCCCATAAGTCTTGCTAGTTCCATTTGTTGTATTACATCTTCATATTGTTCATGTCCATATTCAGGTCTTTTACTTGTATCATATCGTTGATGTCCTGTTGCTATTACTATTGATCCTACAGTAAGTGATATTATATCATCTATTGCATTGAGATTTATTGCATTAGTTGGACATACTCTTAGACATGCTCCACATTTTATACAGTTTTCATCATCTAGTGTATATGTGCTTGGTACTGCTTGTGGGAATGGTTTGTATATTGCTTTTCTATTTATTAGTTCTTCATTCCATTCATCAGGTACTATTTGTGGACATATTGCTGTACATCTTCCACAACTGGTACATTTATCAGGATTTACATAGACAGGCTTTTTAGATAATATTACATCAAAGTTTCCTGATCTGCGTTCTGAACGTTCTAGTGTTGTGTTTGTTAGTAGTTTTATGTTTTTATGGTGAATCATCTCATTTATTACAGGATTAAGTAAACAAGCTGCACAATCTTCAGTTAATTTTTCAGGTGAAAATACTTTTCCTACCTTTACCATTGATCCTCCAACTACTGGTTTTTCTTCAATTAGTGTTACTTCCATTCCCTGGTTTGCTAGGGATACTGCTGCTGTTATTCCTGATATTCCTGCTCCTATTACAAGTACCTTGTTTTTTACTTGTGTTGGTATTTTAGCAAGTGGTTCATTGTATGTTACTGTTTCTATTGCAGAGTTTATGAGTGATGTTGCTTTATCTGTTGCTTTATCTGGATTTTCTGATACCCATGAGCATTGTTCTCGTATGTTTGGCATTTCAAATAGGTATGGGTTTAATGGTTTAATGTAGTTTTGGAATGTGTTTTCATGTGTTACTCTAGAACATGCTGCTATTACTACTCGATCTAGGTGGCTTCTTAGTATTTCTTCTTTTATTATCTGGTTTCCTTCCTGTGAGCATAGGTTTTCATGGTGTTTTACTGATATTACATCAGGATTATCAAGTAGTCTTTTTTCAACTTCTTCAAGATCTATTGTGTCTGATATGTTTCCTCCGCAGTGACAGAGAAATACTCCTATTCTTGAGTTTTCATTCTTTGACATGTAGGTAATCCTCCTCTGGATTGTATGGTATTTTTAGTTTATCTAGTATTGGTTCTACATTTGTTGTGTGTGTTTGTATTCCAAGTATTTTATATGGATCTGCTCCCATGTATAGTGCTACAAGTTGTGCTATGTTTAGTACTGCCATATGATGTTTGTGTCCTGTTTGTTTTTGTATTACATTTTCATATCTGTCAAATTGAAGATGGCAATTTGGACACATTACAACAAGTACATCTACTCCCTCTTCATATAGGCTTTCAAATTTATCTTCTGATACTTCTAGTGATAAGTCTCGGTTTGCATATCTTTGTCTGAATCCACATCCACATGTTAGTGTTTTGTGGTTGTACCATCCGATTGTTGATATTCCCATAGCTTCACATATTTCATCAATTATTTCAGGATCACGTACGCCTCCTATTGTATCGTTGTAGTGTACTTTACAGTAGTGACAGCCATGGTGTGCTGCAATTTTGATGTTTGATAGATCTACTTTTTTGTATTTTGGTAGTTTATCTTTAAAGTAGTATAGTATGTCTACAACGTGTGTTATGTCATCTACTGGGTCTATGTCGCCTTTATGATATTCTAGGTGTTCTAGTCCATTTTCTCTGAATGATTTGTTTATTTCTTCGCGTACTTCGTCTTTTTCATTTAGTGTTTTTGCTGCATTTTTTAATATTGCATAGCATGTTGCACACATTGGTACGTGGTGTTTGTGTCCTGATGCTATTGCATGGTGGAAGTTTCTTGCTCCTAGTGCGGTTGTTGATAGTTCATCGAATATGTCATAGTAGTGTCCTAGTCCTGTGCAGCATGATTGATTTCTGTTTATTTCATATTCTATTCCTAGTTTGTCAAATACATACATAGTTGATGATTCTATTCCTGGATATTCTGCTGATACAAGACAGCTTCTAAATAGTGTGATGTCTTTTGTTGGTATGAATTTTTTTAGTTTTTCAGCCATTATTATTCATCTCCTAGTTGTTTTTGTTTTCGTACTTTTTTTACTTCATCTACTCGTTTTTTAAATCCTATTGCTTTTAGTGTTTGATCTATTTCATCTTCAGCTTCAGGATATAGGTACATGCTCTCAAGTTTTAGTTCATCTCTTATTTCATCTAGGTGTTCTTGTAGATTGTCCCAGTGTTTTCCATAGTCTATTGATAGTTGTCCTCTATATTCTTGTGGTATTACTCCAAGTCCTCGGTCTATGTAGCTATCTGCAAAGCTTATGAATGATTCGATTTTTTCTTTTCCTTCTTTTTTATCTATTGCCATTTGTCTTAGGATTTGGTTTACTTCACATACACTGTTTCCAACAGGACATATGCTTTGACAGTTATAGCAGTAGAAACAGTTCCATATGTCTTCATCATCTAGTATTGTTTCATCATTATCTAGTACTCTTTTTATTACAACTCTAGAATCATAGTTTGAGTGTCTTGATGCTGGACATGTTGATGCACACATTCCGCATTGTACACATCTTAGTAGTCCAAGGTCAGGTGAGGCTTTTATGTCATTTTTTATTCTGTGGGCTAGGTCGTCTTTGTGACTGCTTTCTCCTAGTTCTCGTCTTCTTATTTTAGTCACTTTAAATCACCTATTCATTTTTTTTTAGTTTTATTATACAAAATGTCTTTATTTTATTTTTCGATTATTATGATATTATTATGATATTATTTTTCATGATTTATCAAAAAAATTAACTATTGTTAAGTTAGTATTCTATGTTATATTTTTCTTTATAAATATATATAAAAATAATTATTAATTTCGTATATATTAAAATTATGATTAAAAAAATTAAAAAAAGAATAAGAAAAAAGAAAGGATAATTTTGCTAAAAAAATCTTTTTATCCAACATCTTATTTTGGTGGTGAATATTCAGATACAACTGTAGTTGTAGTATTATTAGTCCTAGTTGTTGTCACATTACGATTTAAATCATCAGATGCATCAATATTAATATACTGAATAAAACCATTATCATAACCACTATAGTTATTATTAGTATCTTCATACATCTTATTAACATAATAAGAAGGATCAGATGTTTCATTTAAAGTATCTACTATTGTATTTCCAAATAATGAAAATATAACCGAAACTAACGCCATAACAATAAGAAATGTAGTTGCAGCATAATCACCTTTTGTATCATTTTCAAGATAATTACGTGGTCCTATAAATGTTGTACTTTTTATTGGATAAAGTAATTTACATCCACGTTTTGATAATAAACAAATAAAAATAGATGCACTATATCCAATTATTAAACCTACTGTAATATTAAGACATCTAAAACTTAGAATAATTAATGGAATATAAACTAGAAATGATGTTTTAAAGTTATGTGGTAATATTGTACTAATTTGTGATCCGACAATAGCAGTTAATAGTCCTATAAAGTAATCTGGAAGATTAAGTAAATATGAAAACAATGAATATAACACTACAGCTGCAAGTAACTCATTTAAATTACTCATACATATAAAATCCTATTTTTTAATAAAAAAAAAGTATTACCTTTAAAATAATTAACACCTAAATACAACAAAGAAATTATACTTTTCTTTTAATGCATAATATAATAAAATGATCTATACATTAAAAATGTAAACCATAAAGTACTTACTATAATATTTAATATTCCAAGTTGCATCTTAAGAAATATGAGAAAAATAAAAACACAAAGAACAATAAGAATAGTATATTTAACATTTATACTTTCAGTTCGATTTTCATAAAAATCCTCATTAAGAATAACAAATTGTCTTATAAAATCATTATCAACAAACACAGCATTATCAGATACTATATTTACAATCAATGAAACATGCCCTATTTCAAATAATTGTTTATAATATCTTAATTCACGCTTTGTTAACTCTTCAAAGTTATCAATGAAGATGTGAATTTCCTTATTTTGTATACGTATTTCATTTAAAATTTGATTTATTGTAAAACTCTTATAACTATCTTGCATCCCAATTGATTGTAGAATCTTCAAAAGTCCACTTTTTCCCTCTTTAGGTGATATAAGATATACAGAAGCTGTTTGTGTTTTATGATTTTTATATATAGCTTGTAAATCTTGTTGATAAAGTAAAATATGATTATTTTTTGGTAATTGTTGTAATATCTTCGCATTCATTCTTCATTATCTAATATTTCAAGTTCATATCGTTTCATTTGAAATCTACCATTTATAGTTTCACAACCAACATATTGTATCTGGATTAAATCTCCAATCTTTGCTACTTCCATAATACTATCTAGTTGTACTTTTCCCCATATACAATAAGTTATGTCTTTATCTTGTATTTTATATAGTGTATTTTCAAACTTTCCAACATTTTCAAGTTTATCTACATATACACCTTTTAAGTATTCTCCTTCTTGTGGATTCCAGAAATTATCATGTGTTTCATTCATTTATAAATTCTCCTTTAGTAATTTTTTTTGTAAATTATACATTTTCATTTGTCTGTTATTTTGTGTTTTTACAACCCCTAAATATGTAATTCTAATATAATCATCAAGTTTAACTTGCATCATTAAATCATCAAGCTGAGATTTTCCCCATACTATTATTTTTTCATTGTTATTTTCAAGAATGTACATATTTTGCTGGTATTTTCCAACACATTTTTCTATTGCAATAAGAGTTCCCTCTATTTGGTCACCTTCTATTGGATGCCAGAATTTGGGTTGAATGTCTTGCCATTGTTCTTCATCTTCAGAAGTATTTTTGTTTCTTTTAAAAAGCTGAATATCAAATCACATCCTTTAACTCTTAATTTTTTTAAATTTTTGGAAAAAAGAGATAATAAAAAAATAAAACATCATCTTTTTTTTATAATTTCATAAACAAGTTTTTTTTTGAGTAATAATATGAAAAAAAAGTTAGTTACCCTTTTTTAGAAATGATAATAAAATGTATTAAATTTAACTTAAACTAAATAAACTCAAAATTTAGGTAAAAATAAAAATAAAAAACATAAAATTTTATTTTTAAATTAACAACAATATAATATATCCCCCTTTTTTTTAGGAGCTAAAAACCTGGGAATTTTTTTTTATTTTAGATAACTCCTTTTTTTTATTTTTTTAATTTTATTTATGAAATAAAAAAAAAATGTTTCCATTTTCTTATTTTTTTCTATTTCCACATTTTAGTCTATGAGAAGTTTAAAAGTTTGTATAAAATTATATAATTTTAAGTAAAAATTTTATAAAAAAATAATTTAATTACGTAAATTATCTAATAAGATATGGAAAATATTTTAAAGTATTTTTAAAAAAAAAGAAAAATGGTGGAGGTGAAAAATAAATCTTTATCCTTTTTTTTATTTATCTTCCAGATTTATATCAAGTTCTGCAAGATCATCACGTATTTTATCAGCTAAATCCCAGTTTTTATCAGCACGTAATTGTTGGCGTACTTCTGTTATTATACTAAGTAGCTCATCTGTATCTGCATTATCTGAATCTTGTGCAATTAGTGTAAAACCAAATATACTTTCAACTTCAGCAAACATATCCATAATATCATCAAGTGTTTGTTGTGATATAAGATTATCAGCAAGTGCTTTATTTAATTCATGTGTAAAATCAAATAAACTTGAGAGTGCTATTGGTGTGTTAAAATCATTATTCATTGCATCAAAGAATTCTGTTTTGAAAACTTCTAAGTTTTCTTGTATTTTACATGCATCTTCTGTTGGTAGTGTTTGTTTTTGTTGTTGTTCTTGTGTTAGTTTTACTGTGTTTTGTAATCTTTTAAGACTGTTTTCTGCTTGTTTTAGTATATCATCACTAAAGTCTATTGGACTTCTATAGTGTGTTGATAGTACAAAGAATCTGTATACATCAGGATCATAATCTTTTAATAATTCTTTTATTGTTATGAAGTTTCCAAGGGATTTACTCATTTTTTCTCCCCGTACATTTAGAAATCCTGTGTGCATCCAGTATTGTACTAGTGGTTCTTTTCCTGATGCAGCTTCCATTTGTGCAATTTCTGCATCATGGTGTGGGAATATAAGATCTAGTCCTCCACCGTGTATGTCATATTGTGGTCCAAAGTATGATTCTGTTATTGCTGTATCTTCTATGTGCCATCCAGGTCTTCCTTTTCCCCATGGTGAGTCCCAGTATGGTTGTTCATCTTGTTTTTTCCATAATGCAAAGTCTTTTGGGTCTTTTTTAGTTGTATCTACTTCAATACGAGTATTTTGTAGATCATCTAAGTTACGGTTTGATAGTTTTCCAAATCCTTCAAATTTTGAGACATCAAAGTATACGCCTGTTGGTGTGTCATATGCATATCCTTTTTCTATTAGATCTTCAATTTGTGCGATGATTTCTCTCATATGTTCTGTTGCTCTTGCATAGAAGTTTACATTTTCAACATTTAATGTTTTCATATCATCTAAGTATTCTTTTTCGAATTTGTGTGATAATTCTAGTGGATCTACACCTTTTTCTTGTGCTCTTTTTATTATTTTATCATCAATATCTGTGATGTTTTGTAAGTAGAATACTGAGTATCCTTCATGTTTTAGATATCTTACAATTACATCAAATGATATGTAAGTTCTTGCATGTCCTATGTGTGAGTAGTCATATACTGTAGGTCCACATACAAATAGTTTTATTTTATTATCTGTTACTTTTAGTGGCTCTTTTTGTCGAGTCATTGTACTATATACGTTTATCATTATATCTTATATTCTCCCATTTACTGAATGATTTTTTTTTGTTATAAAAATAATTTAAATTACTAGAAAAAAAATTTATTAATCTTATAATATTTCCTGAAATAAAATTGTTTTTTTATTATAATATATATGTTTATTTATTAAGAATTATAAAATTTAGTTAAAATTAATATGTTAGTAAAAAAAAGTAGAATTAACTCTCTATTTAAAAATTAGTTAATATAGTTTAATAAAGCCAAGGTAGGGATTTGAACCCTAGTATTATGGTCTGCAGCCACACACCTAGCCGCTCGGTCACCTTGGCATCTTATAATTTAATTAAAAATTAGTTTTTAATAATAAGTGTTTTAACACTATTAATTATATTTTAATTTATTAATATATAAAGGTTTTGGTATAAACGAAGTTTTATTAAAAAAAATATAAGACATCATCTTATCATTATAATTAAATAAAATATATTATTTTTATATATCATTCATTAATAAAAAAGTAATACTATTCTAATATAAATTCGTTTAATTACACAATGTTTAAAAATATAAAAAAATAGTTAAAAATAAGTTTAAAAAGGAAATTCATTAAAAAAAAATAAAAAGTTAAGACTAATACAATAAAATTATTGTATTTATAAATCTCTGCAAGCTAATATAATATCTGATGCTTTAACAGTTTTACGTCCAGCGTGTTTTGCAAGTTTTACAGCATCTTCAGAGATTTCTGTCCCAATACTTTCTAATACTTCAGCTAATTCAATTTTAGCATCATCACTGATTCTGTTTGCACCTACATTTTTTAGTAATCTTCCTACTGGTGCTATTGGTAATTCACCCATTCTTTCACCTCCTATAATATATAAATTTAGTATAATAGTATTTAAACCTATTGTAATTAATTACATAAATTAAAAGCTAAAATAACAATAAACATATAATTTAAAAACAATTAAAGTTAAATTTTAAGGCTACCTTAAAATACAGCCAATTATACACATGAAATAAACTATATGAAAATGTTTTAAAAAAGATATAAAAAAGAAAAAAAATGTTTAAAACATTATTATTGAATAATCTAAAATATTGGATCTTTAACAATACCAATTCTAAATGAATTAAATATTACAAGTAATGTTAATCCAAGATCTCCAAATCCAACAGCCATCATAAGAGTAATAAGTCCTAATATTGCAAGAATTACAAATAGGAATTTTACAGATAATGCTGTTATAATATTTTCTTTAATAATACTTATTGTCTTATTTGATAATGTGAAAAGATATGGAAGTTTTGATAAATCATCCTGCATTAATGCAACGTCAGCTGTTTCAATTGCAACATCAGAACCTACAGCTCCCATTGCAATTCCCACATTTGCACGAGCTAATGCTGGTGCATCATTCACACCATCACCAACCATTGCCACATCACCAAACTTGTTTCTTATTGTATCAAGTATGTTAATTTTATCTTCAGGTAATAAGTGTGAGTACACATAGTCTATTCCTATTTTATTTGCCACACTTTGTGCTGCTATTTTATTATCACCAGTTAACATAATAGTTTCTATTCCTTGTTTTTTAAGGTTTGCTATTACATCATGTGTTTCATCACGGATTTTATCTATTACTGTGATTATTCCAATTACTTCATCTTTATTTCCAACATATACTACAGTTTTTCCTTCTTTAGTGTGTTTTAGTACATTTTTATCTGTTATATTAAAATTTCCACCTTCAATTAGTGATTCATTTGCACTGTAGTATTGTATATCATCAATATATCCTACTATTCCTTTTCCTGCTACGTTTTTAAAGTTTTCAATTTCTAGTATGTCAAGATTTCTATTTTTTGCTTCTTTTATTATTGCATTTGCTATAGGATGTGATGATTTAGTTTCAAGAGATGCTGCTATTTTAAGCATATCTTCATGTGTGTATTTATCAGAAAGTAAATCTATATCCACTACTTCTAGTTTTCCTTCTGTTAGTGTTCCTGTTTTATCAAAGATAATAGCTTTTATATGTCTCATTTCTTCAACATAACTACTTCCTTTTATTAGTACACCTTTACGTGTTGCTGATGTAATTGCTGATACCATTCCAATTGGTGTTGATATAAGAAATGCACATGGACATGATATTACCATAAGTGATAATGCACGATATATCCAATCTGTGAATGGATCTCCAAATACTAATGGTGGTACTACAGCAACTAGTATTGTTATTACAATCATTACTGGTGTGTAGTATTTTGCTATTTTTTCTACTGTTGTTTCAGTTTTTGATCTGTTTTGTTGTGATGTTTTAACTAGTGTTACTATTTTTGATATTACACTATCTTTTGATTCTTTAGTTACTATTACTTCAAGGAATCCATCTTCATTAACAGTTCCAGAGAATACTTTATCACCCTCTGTTTTTAGTACTGGTATAGATTCACCTGTAATTGCTGCTTGATCTACTGATGATGTTCCTTTTACTACTATTCCATCAAGTGGTATTTTTTCTCCTGGTTTTATGATTGTTATTGCATCTAGTGGTACTTGTTCTACTGGCATTTGTACTTCTTGTGTTCCTTGTTTAACTAATGCTGTTTCTGGTGCTATTTCAACTAGTGATTTTATTGAATGTTTTGCTCTTAGTTCTGAGTAGTCTTTTAGGAATTCTGCTACAAAATATAAGAATGTTACTGCTGCTGCTTCTTCAGGATATCCTATTAGGAATGCTGATACTGCTGCTATACATACAAGTACTGCTGGACTTACTTCATATCTTTTAAGTATTGAATTTTTTGCGATTTTTGCTATATCATATCCTGATATTATTGCTGTTAAAACAAATAGTATTGATGCAATTTGACCAAATCCTGTGTGTTCAAGTATTATTCCAGCACTAAATAGTATTCCACTACTTACAATTATTTGTATTGCACGGTTTTTAAGAAGTGGTATTCCCTCTTGTATTACATCTTCATGTTTATTATCATTACAGTCACCGCAATTACATATTGATATGTCATCATCCTCACAACAACTACATTTTTCACCTTCATGATGATGTTCATGATGATGGTGGTGTTCATGTTCACAATCACAATGATCATGTTCATGATGGTGATGGTGGTGTTCATGTTCACAATCACAATGATCATGTTCATGATGGTGATGGTGGTGTTCATGTTCACAATCACAATGGTCATGTTCATGATGGTGATGGTGTTCTTCTTCCTCTTGGCAGTCTCCACAGTTGCATATTTTAAATTCTGCGTTTGGATCTGGTTTTATGTGTTTTTTTGGTGTGAATCCATGTTCTTTTTGGAATTTTTCTAGTAATTGTTTGTTGTAATGTTTGTTATTTTTACAGTGTATGTTATCACAGTTTGGATCCATACAGATGTAGTTGTAGTGTTCTGGATTTAAACATACTCTTTCATGGCAGTCTGAATCATAGCATTCATTTTTATTTTGATTTTGAATTGCCATTTATTCACCTTCTAATGTGTTTATTTTTCTTATTGATTTTTTTTGATTTACTATTTTTTTTTATTCTAGTACATGTTCTATTCCTATTTTTAGGATTTCAACTACGTGTTTGTCTGCTAATGAGTATCTTGCTTGTTTTCCTTCTTTTTTATATTTTACAAGGTTTTGTGCACGTAGTGTTCTTAGTTGATGAGATATTGCAGATTGACTCATGTCCATTGCTTCACATAGATCACATACACATAGATCTTCTACTGATAATAGTGACATTATTTTTAGTCTTGTTGTGTTTCCGAATATTTTGAAAGTTTCAGCTAGTAATTGGTATGTTTCTTCATCTTCTAGTTGTTCTTTTGCTTTTTTTATTGAGTCTGTGTGTATTTCTTTTATACTGCACATGTCCTCTTCTTGATTTTTTTCAACATTTTTCATATGAATCACTTTTCATATAAATATATCTTCATATGTTTCTATATAAATATTATCATAAAAAAATAAAAAAGTAATACTAAAATAAGATAACTAAAATTATAAAATAAAAAACAAACACTCAATTAATTAATTTTAGAAGGAAAAAAACAAGTTTAAAATAAATTATTTAAGCTCTAAAAAAAGAATTTAATAAAAAAAAATAAAAAAGTAGTGATAATTTTCTAATCTACTTCATTTGACACTTTCATCCGATTTGAAGTTGTATGATTACTACTATTATTTGTTGTATTTGAACTACTATTATTTGATGATGTAGTATTATTTGATGTTGTCATATCAGATGCATATAATGCATTAAAATCAAAATTATCTATTGCTCCTATTACTTGCATTATATCATCTGATGGTTCTGATGAGTAGTATGTAGTTGTCATATATACCATTGATGGTACATTATTTTCAATTAATGGAATTGATGCTCCTTTAGCAAAATTATAATTTGCTGGTGTTTGTTTCTTAATTCCTGTTGCATTTGCTATACTATTTACAACTTCTTTTGATGTGTATGTATCATCTGATGGAACAAATAAGAATGACCCATTTGATGAACTGTGTATTTCTGCTGTAAAATCATAGTTTCCATTTACAATATCTTTTACTACATATTCACGAGCCAGAGCTTCTGAATTACTTCTAGTTGATGAATTACTACTACTGTTTGTATCATCTGTTAAATTACTATCAGTATCATTTGTTGAATTAGTGTTATTATCTGTATTATTTGAATCTGTTGCATTTACCAAGTATACATCATATGAGTATTGAAGATTTCCAGCATTCTCTAGTGTTGGAAGTACAGATTCAGCTTGTGATGGATCTTCATCAATTCCAATTACTAATGCCACTTTTACATTACTTGCTGTATTTCCATAGCTTGAATATTTATATACAACTCCCTGACTACTATTTCCTATCATTGTAGGTTGAACTGTTAATGAAGTAGCATTATCTGTTGTATTATTACTACTATTATCAGATGTACCTGTAGCTGTACCTCCTCCTCCATTTAAGGTATATGTTGCTCCAATTACAATGATAATTGCGATTACCATTAAAATAATAATCTTTAAAGGATTAAAAGGAGGTCTTTGTGGATCATTATACATTATCTTATTACCTCGATATTTTTCTTAAAAATTTATTATCTAAAATTTCATTATTATAATAATTTTTATCTGATACAAGTTTTACTGCCATAGTTCCTGCACGATTTGTATCATTTATCACATGATCTACTACTGATATTAAATCTCCTATCATGTCTAGTGATATTATTATAAGATCTTTATTTTCATCTTTTAACTTCAAGATTTCCTCAGTTATCAAGCCACCCATCATTGATCCTGATAATACTACAGCTTCAACTCGGGGTAGTTTTGTAAGTGATTTTACTGCTTGTTGAATTTCAAGTCCACCATTAATAATCATCCCATCAACACTAATACATTCACCACTACGATTATGAATATCAGCTTCCATAATTGCAGCTTGAAGTGTTTCAGCCATCCGGATACCATCACCTATAACAATAATACGTTTACCAAAGGTACTCTTGAGTGTTTTATGAAGTTTAACAGATATAACATCAGGAATTTCCCTAATTTTTTCAAGAAGATAATTCTCATCATCAACTCCACTTACTTCCATATAAATTCTACCATGATCATCTTTTAAAAACAGGTGAGTGTAAAGAATATTAAAGTTTAACTCACTAAGTTTAGATGCAATGGTATGTAAAACACCAACCTTTTCAACAGTTTTAATATTTACAGCCATGGTACTCATATATTAATCAGTGACTCCTAAAAATTTTTTTTATTCTAATGTCTTAAAAAATATTATATTCTCTTTTTAGATAAAAAAAAAATAAAAAATCTAAAAATTTTATAATTATGATATTATATTTATACTAAAGTTTTATTAGTAAATTAATGTTATTATAAATAATCACTATAAATATAACAACAATCAAAAAAATATAAAACTCTTTCTAAATAATAAAAAAACATACTCATAAATACTAGTTAAAAACAAACAAAAAATAATAATAAATATATTAAGTTTAAAAAACTAAACTTTAAATAATAATAAATCATTAACTTTTTATTTAAAAAAAGGGAACAATGATATAATAAAAAAAATACTATCTGTAAATGCAGAAAAAACAAAATTTAAAATAAAAATCTACAAAAGATTTAAGGGTGATAAAATGACAGGAATAGTTGGATATGGAGCACACGTTCCTTCTTACAGAATAAAAGTAGAAGAAATTGCCAAGGTATGGGGAGATGACCCAGTATCAATGTCAAAAGGATTAATAGTAAATGAAAAATCCGTACCAGGACCTGACGAAGATACAGTTACAATAGCAGTAGAAGCAGCAAGACGTGCACTTAAAAGAGCTGAAATTGACCCACAAGAAATAGGGGCAATATATGTAGGATCAGAATCACACCCATACGCTGTAAAACCAACAGCAACAATAGTTGCAGATGCAATACGAGCATCCCCAGAACTAACAGCAGCAGACCTAGAATTTGCATGTAAAGCAGGAACAGCTGGTATACAAGCAGCAATAGGACTTGTAAAATCAAAACTTGTAAAATATGCACTCGCAATAGGAGCTGACACATCACAAGGAGCACCAGGAGATGCATTAGAATACACAGCATCAGCAGGAGGAGCAGCATATATCATAGGTGAAGATAACACAATAGCAGATATAGAAGAAACATGCAGCTTCACAACAGATACACCTGACTTCTACAGACGAGAAGGAGAAGCATACCCATCACACGGGGGAAGATTCACAGGAGAACCAGCATACTTCAAACATGTAATGGGAGCAGCAAACATGATGCTAGAAAAAACAGGAACAACAGCAGAAGACTATGACTACGCTGTATTCCACCAACCAAATGGAAAATTCTACATCAGAGCAGCAAAAAAACTTGGATTTAACCAAGACCAATACGAACAAGGACTACTAACACCATACATTGGAAACACATACTCCGGAGCAACACCACTAGGAATTGCATCAGTACTAGATATTGCAAAACCAGGAGATAAAATATTTGCAGTATCCTATGGATCAGGAGCAGGAAGTGATGCATTCACAATAACTGTAAATGACCGTATAGAAGAAGTACGAGAAAATGCAAAAACACTAGAAGATATCAACAAAAACCTCAAATACGTAGACTATGCAACCTATGCTAAATTCAAAGGAAAAATCAAAATGGATTAAAATAAATCCATTATAACAAAAGAAAAATAATAACTTTAGAATAAAAAAAAATAAAAGGATTATAAAATAAAAAAATACAATTTTAATGGAGGATAAACAATATGAGAGATGTTGCAATAGTAGGAGTATCCCAGACAAAATTTGGAGAACTATGGGATAAATCATTCAGAGACCTAGTTGTAGAAGCAGGAGTAGCAGCAATACAAGATGCAAACATGACAGGTGATGATATTGATGCAATGTACATAGGAAACATGACAGGTGGACTATTTGTAGGACAAGAACACATAGGAGCACTCATTGCAGAACACTCAGGATTAGCACCAATACCAGCAACAAGAGTAGAAGCAGCTTGTGCATCAGGAGGACTTGCACTTAGACAAGCAATAATGGCAGTAGCATCAGGATACTATGATCGTGTAATGGCAGCAGGTGTTGAAAAAATGACAGATGTTGTAGATGCAACACCAGCAATTGCTGCAGCTGCAGACCAAGAATGGGAAGCACAACAAGGAGTAACATTCCCATCATTATATGCAATGATGGCAAAAAGACACATGCATGAATATGGAACAACACGTGAACAAATAGCAGGATTTGCAGTACTAGGACATAAAAATGGAGCATTAAATCCAAAAGCACAATTCCAAAGAGAAATCTCAGTTGATGCTGTGTTAAATTCTACAAAAGTAGCAAGCCCACTAAACATACTAGATTGTTCTCCAGTATCAGATGGAGCAGCAGCAGTAATAGTAGTACCAGCAGAAGATGCACTAAAATACACAGATAACCCAATATACATAAAAGCATCAACACAAGCATCAGATACAATAGCATTACACAGCAGAAAAAGCCTAACAACAATAGAATCAACAAAAATAGCATCAAAAAAAGCATATGAAATAGCAGGACTAACACCAAAAGATATCGACGTTGCAGAAGTACACGATTGTTTCAGTATAAATGGATTAATTGCAATAGAAGATCTAGGATTCTTCAAAAAAGGAGAAGGTGGACAAGCAATAGAAGATGGACTAATAGAACGTGATGGAGAAATATCAATAAACCCATCAGGTGGACTTAAAGCAAGAGGACATCCACTAGGTGCAACAGGAATTGCACAAGTTACAGAACTCACATGGCAACTAAGAGGAGAAGCAGATAAAAGACAAGTTGCAGATGTAGAAAATGCACTCTCTTTAAACATTGGTGGAACAGGTGGAACTGCAGCAGTACATATCTTATCAAAAAATAGAGACTAAATACTAAAAAAAAGATATCCACTCCCCCCTTAAACTTTTTATAAATAAAAAGTACTTATTTTAATACTTAATTTTATTTTAAAAGAGAAGTTAATTTAAACATATAAAATAAAGGAAAAATTATAATATTATAATCATATTTTATTCTTTTTTTATTTATTTTTAGAAAATATTACTCTTACATATATCAGTAACTATTTTATTTTTATATCCAGATAAATTACATTAATTAAATTAATATTTCATCTTATTTTTAGATTCATTTAAACTTTAAAATATATTTTTATTTACTCTATTTTTAATTATTTTACATAACTTCATCATATTAAAATATTAAAAGAATTGAATATTATTATCAAAAAAAAAGTAAGGATGTGTATTATATTTGTAAGTGGGACTTTTTTTGGTGGTGAAGGAATATTTTTTTCATTTTTTCATTCATTGTCAAATTCGTTTTCAAATGTATCAAAGTTATAGTACTCTTTTTTATCATACATTTTTATAAATTCATCTCTGAATTTTTCGAATTGTTCTATGTATTTTTCGAGTTCTTTTTCATATTCATCCATTACTTCATCAGGTACTGTGAGTATTGAATCATAATCTCCAAATAGTAGAAGTTTTACCTCTAGTAGTGTGAAAAAATCTGCAGATAAGTTTATTGCAAGATTTATATATGAATCATCTAATGATAGATCTTCACTTAATAGTGATTCTACCATTCCTTTTACTTCAATAAAATATGGAAATTCATAGGCTATCATTTTATTTGCATATAGATGGTCTGCTATGCTTCTATATGAATCAGTTATAAGTTCTATTATTTCCATGTATAATATTGCTGATAAGCCTTTTTTTCCTTCTATTTGTGTGTTCCAGAATGTTTCTGGTGTCATTGATTTTAATGATTCAAGTAGATTTACTATAATTTGTTTATATTCTGAAATATTTCCAAATAGTCCATCATTAAAATCTAGAAATTGGTTCATGATATTTAAGCACCCCTATGTAATATTTTTTAATAGTTATTATATAGTATGGATTGTTTTAATATATAATGTAATTATTTTTTAGTTTAAGTTAAATTTATTAGAATTTAAAAATTAGAATTAGATATTTTTTTGGGAGATTATAAAGAATTTTTGTAAATTTAATTTCTTTTATATAAAAAAAATAGGATAGTAAAAAAAGATTACTATTCATCTATTTTTCTTAAGTATCGTCTGAGTATAAAGGTTTTATGTTCATCGACTACGTTATTTTTTTTATAAGTAATTTAACATTTATTCTATGAGCCTATTTACATAGGTGGCATTCCGCCCATTCCCATGTCAGGTGCTCCACCTTGAGCTGCCATTCCTTGGCTTGATGATGCGATTACATCGTCGATTCTTAGGATCATTTCTGCTGCTTCTGCTGCGGATTGGATAGCTTGTTTTTTAACTCTTTGTGGTTCAATTACTCCAGCTTCTTTCATGTCAGTTACTCCACCTTCAAATACGTTTAATCCCATATCTGCTGATTTTTCGTGAGCTGCTCTTAAGTCTACGAGTGAATCGATACTGTCTAATCCAGCATTTTCAGCTAATGTTCTTGGTACTACTTCTAATGCTTCTGCAAATGCATTTACTGCTAATTGTTCACGTCCGCTGATGGTTTCTGCGTAGTCTTTAAGTCCTTTTGCTAGTTCTACTTCTGGTGCTCCTCCACCAACAACTACTTTTCCATCTTCTACTGTGGATGCTACTACTCCTATTGCATCTTCTACTGCTCTTTCAATTTCATCTACTACGTGGCTGGTTGTACCTCTTAGTAAGAGTGTTACAGCTTTAGGGTCTTTGCAGTCTTTTACGAAGATCATATCGTCGCCTGATACTTTGTCTTCTTTTACAAGTCCTGCTTCTCCTAAGTCATCTGATGTTAGATCTTGGATGTTTGTTACGATTTTTGCACCAGTTGCTTTTGCAAGTTTTTCCATGTCGGATTTTTTAACTCTTCTTACAGCTAGAATTCCTGCTTTTGCTAGGTAGTGTTGTGCGAGGTCATCTATACCTTTTTGACAGAATAATACGTTTGCTCCTGCATCTGCAAGTTCGTCGATCATTTTTTTGATCATTGCTTCTTCTTGTTCGATGAATGCTTGCATTTGTGCTGGATCTGTGATTCTGATTTCAGCATCTACTTCTGTTTCTTTTACTTCTATTGCACTGTTTACAAGAGCGATTTTTGCGTCTGTTACTTCTGTTGGCATACCTGGGTGTACTCTTTCTTTATCTACTATTACACCTGATACGAGTTCTGAATCTTCAATTGCTGCTCCATCTTTAGATTCAATTTTTATTTGTTCTGAATCTACTTTACCGTCTTCTACTACTTGGTTTACTGCTCCTACGATGAGTTCTGCAAGTGGTTCACGTGCTTTTTCTGTTCCTTTTCCTGTCATTGCTGTCATTGCAACTTTCATTAAGGTGTCTTTGTCTGATGCATCAATTGAGATATCTTCTAGTATATCGATTGCTTTTTGTGCTGCTTGTCTGTATCCTAGTGCGATGATTGTTGGGTGGATTTCTTTGTCAAGTAAGTCTTCTGATTTTTTGAGGAGTTCTCCTGCGATGATTACTGCTGTTGTTGTTCCGTCTCCAACTTCGTCTTCTTGTGTTTTTGCTACTTCTACTAACATTTTTGCAGCTGGGTGTTCAATATCCATTTCTTTTAGGATTGTTACACCGTCATTTGTTACTACTACATCTCCAAGTCCGTCTACTAACATTTTGTCCATTCCTTTAGGACCTAATGTGGTTCTTACGGTTTCTGCTAATACTTTTCCTGCTAAAATGTTGTTTCTTTGTGCATCTCTACCTATGTTTCTGGTTGTTCCTTCAGGTAAGATGATTAATGGTTGTTGTTGTTGTGCCATATATATTACCTCTAATTATATTTTTTTAGATATTTTTTTGTTTTTTTTTATTAAAAGAATCTATTTTTTTGTATTATATGTTAAAAAATCCTTTTTTGTGTTTTTTATTAGTTTTATTAAAAAAAATTTTTTTTTATTTAATAATTTTTTTATTATTCAGTCTACTATATATTAGTGGGTTTGAATTAATATAAATACTTTACTATTTTTTTAGTAAAAATTAAAAATAAAATCAAAATAAACACATAAAATACAAAATTAAAGACTATAAAAAATATTTATTAAATTTAAACAAATATTATTAAAGTATAACTTAAAATAATTAATATAATTAAAAATAAAAAATAAGATTATAAAAAAAAGATAATTAAAAAGGGGGAGATTAAATCTATTCAACTACAGATGTTTCATGAAGTGGTATTTTTACCCATATGATTTTATCATCATCACGTGCTCTTTGATAGTATCCACGTTTTTCAAGAGCTTTAAGTGTTTTTGCAAAGTTTTCTTTCTTAAGTTGTTCAAATCCTAGATTTTCAAGGAATGAATAAAGTTCACTAGCACTCTGAGCATCAGGAAGTAGTTGATAAATTTGTGATTGGAAACTTGTAAGTCCAGGAAGTGGTTTTTCAACCATTACACTGAAATAGTTTTTATATTTATCAGCTTCCTCAAGTTGTGAATCCTTACTAAGAAGTTCATTATTAAGATCCTGAATCTTATATTGATATTGCTCATTTTCAGCACGGATTTTTTCATCAACTTTTATTTGACCTTCAAGATTTGCTATTTGTTTTTCATAGTCAGATTTTAGTTCTGATTTTTCAAGTTCTATATCATTAAGTCGAGTTTTAACATCATGTAACTCATCAATTTGACTATTACGTTCTTTAAGTAGTTGTTTATGATCCTCAAGATCACGATTTTTACGTTCAAGAAGATCTTTTAACTCTTCAACACGTTGTTTTTCATCATTAAGTGATGATGTAATATCATTAATTTTTGCATCCTGGGATTGTATTTGATCATTTACTGATGCTATTATACTATCTTTTTGACTTATTTCATTATTTAATGAGTCAAGTTCTTCAAGTTTTTCATTTGATTGTGATATTTCAGTTTTTAGTGTTGTAATTATTGTATTGTTATTATCAATTTGATTATTTAACTCTTCAATTTCATCAGATCTTAGTTTAAGTTTGTTTTCAAGTCTTTCAATATGTTTTTTAATATCATCAATAAGTTCATCTTTTTTATTTAAACTATCATCTTTTGAGGATATAATTGATTCAAGATGTGCATATTTTTCGGTGTTTTCATTATATTTTGTACGTATAATTTCAAGATCCTTATTAAGTGATGAGATATTTTCATTTAACTCTTCAATTTTATACTTTCTTTGTTCAAGTAATGATTTTAATTTTTCATTTTCTTGTTGTTGTATTTCACCAGTTTTTTGGTACTGATTTTTGAGTTTAAATATTTCATCTTCTTTTTCTTTAAGTGATTCTTTAGTTTTTTGTTGTTCAGCTACTACTTGATTGTTTGCTTGTTGGATTTTTTCTTGTAGTTCTTGGATATTATTTCTTAGATTTTTAATTGTGTTGTTTTTATCATCAATATCTGTTTTATTTGTATCTATCATCTTATTAAGTTGTGATATTTCAATGTCTTTTAGTTCAAGTTTTTGTGGTAGTGCTGCTATTTTATCGTTTTTATCTTGTATTGATTTTTGTAGGTTATTTATTTCCTCATCTGTATTTTTACGTAGATTGTGAATGTTTTCACGTAGTGATTTATTTTCTAATTCATGTTCTCGTATTAATGTATTTAGTGTTTTGTTTTCTGATTCATATTTAGATAGTTCTGTATTTTTTGTATCAAGAGTTGTTTGTAAGTATTGTAGTTCACTTTGCATTTTTTCATTTGAATTTGTATACTTTTTAAGTCCTTCATTTAATTCATCAATTTGACTTGTAGTTTTCTTATTTAACTCATTATAGTCAAGTTTAAGACGATCATACTCAGCATCTTTATCATATAACTCTTTTCGTACCTTATTTAGTTCTTCTGTTAAGTCATTTTGAGTATCAGCTGTTATATCTGTTGATTCTACTTTTACTTTAAGAGCTGATATTTCATCATCACGTTGTTTTAGTAAATCTTCAAGTTCTGATACTTTAGAATCTACTGCATCTTTATCTGATGTGAGTGATGTTATTTGAAGTTTTTTCTGTGATACATCTTCTTTAAGATCTGATATTTCTGATGAAATATTTTTATTAGTATTTGTTAAATCATCAAGTTTTGTTTCAAGTATTTTATATTCACTTGTTTTTTTATTTAGAGATGCTTGTAATTTTTCAATTTCATCATTTAATTTGCTAACATCTTCATCTGTAGTTTGTGTTGGTACTGGTGTTGTTGTATTAACTTCATTTTCAAGTGATGTAATTGTATTTTTCTGAGTTTGTATTTCTTCTTGTAGCTTTTTAATTTCATCATTTGCTTGTGTAAGTTTATCTTGTGCATCTTTCATATCTTGTTTTAGTTGAGCATCAGTGAATTCACCTGTAGTAGTATTTGAAGTTTTTAATTTGGCGTTTTCATTTTCTAATCCTTCAATTCTTATCTGGTTTATTCGAGCTTCATTTTGAAGTTGTTCATATTTTCCCCGTACTTCTATTAGTTCATTTGATTTCTGGGTGAAATCCTCAATAAGTGAATTTAATGTTGCAGTATTATCATTACCTGGTGTGATTGTTGGTTGTGCTTTGAGTTTTGTGTTTTCATCTTTAAGTTTTTGAATTTCATCATTTAATTCATTAATATCAACATCAAGTGTTGATTCATTAAGTGATTGTGTTGTATTTACTTCTTCGATTTGATCTTCTAGTTGTTCTATTTTTTCTTGATAATCCTTAATTATTGCATCTTTTTGTGTTAGTTGTTGTGTTATTTCATCATTATTTGAATGTATGAGATCTTCTTTTAGTTTATTATTTTCTTGTGTTAATTGTGCTATTTGTTGTTCTTGTTTTGAGGTTTGAAGAGTTAGCTGATTTTTAAGTCCTGGTATTTCTTTTAGTTCTTCTTTTTGTTTTTCAATCACACTTTTAAGTTGTGATATTTCAGTTTTAGATGAGGAAGAAGTTTTAAGTTCATCACGTTCTTCTGTAAGTTTTTGAATTTGTTCTTTTAGTTCATCTTCCTGCTTTTTATCTTCATCTTTGGTTTCTTTTAAATCCTCAATTAGGTCATTTTGTATTTCTATTTTTGATTGAAGATCTCGAATTTCTTTATCATATTCATCGAGTTTTAAGTCTTTTTCTTCATCATCTGTTATTTTATTGTCTAGTTCAAAGATTTTAAGATCTTTTTCTTTGAGTTTTGTATCTTTTTCTTGTATTTTTAGATTAAGTTCTTTTATCTCGTTTTCTTGTCCATCTACTTTATCTGATAATTCTGATATCCGGTTATGTAGTGTTGAGTTGTTTGATTTACTTTGAATTAAGACGTTTTTGACTACTTCATCTACTTGAATGTCTTTATATTCTTTGCTTAATTCTTTTTTTAACATGTTTATTTCTTTAAAACAAGATTTTACTAGTTCCCTTAATTCATCTGATTCCACATCATTTAAAAACGCCATAATGATCACTATTTAAAGTTCATAAATTTATTAAAATTATATATGATATTATATATTAACTAACATTTTTATTATAATTAACCCTTATAAAAAAAAGAATTCCAAAAAAAAAAATTATAAAATGAGGGAGATGAAAATATTTCATACAATATGTAATCTATTTTTCTTTACTTTGATATGATTTTATAACGAAGAAGTATATGATAACATACATATGAAATTATAAGTGCAAATATAAAACCACATATTACATCAGATGGATAATGTACACCAAGATATAATCGACTTATACCAACAACTAGTGGAATAAGCATGAAAAGAGCTGTGTGTTTATATTCACGTGAAAGACAATATGCAATTACAGTAGCTGTTGCAGTATGTCCTGATGGAAATGAAAGATTAGACTCATGATTTAAAACAATTAAAGATGTAATTTCAGTATATGGTCTTGGTCTTGCAATAATTAGTTTTATAATTTCAATACAACCTGCTGTTATAATTAGTGTAATAAATAATAAAATTCCAGCATTACACATACGTTTATCATTATGATATCGTCCAATAATATAAAGTATAACAGCTAAAATAACTCCTAGATACATCCATCCCATCATAGTTACAAGTTGCATGAAAAAATCAAGAACTCCTGTATGATATGATAAATTAAAGAATTTAAGAATTGATACATCAATTAAATAAAGACTTAAAATAAAAAATCAATCCTCCTATTTAAGTTAATTAAAAAAAAATTACTATTCTTTTTTTTAGTTCTATAATAATACTTTAAAATATAGAAATTATTTATACTAATTTATTAAAAAAAAGAGATGCTAGTTAAAATTTTTGATATGAAAAAAAAAGATTAGGGTGGAGAAATTATTTTATACTTTTTATAAGTATAATTTAGAAATTAATTGTGCATTAAGAATAGATGCTCCTGCTGCTCCTCGTATTGTATTATGTCCTACAAGTGTGTATTTAAAACTATTATCAAATACATCAGGACGTATTCGTCCTACAGATACACTCATTCCATGTCCAGCATCACGATCCATACGTGGTTGTGGTCTATCTTCTTCTTTTCGTACAATTACAGGTTGTTCTGGTGCAAAAGATAAGTTTTCTTCTTGTGGAAGTCCACGGAATTCACTTAATGTCTCTTGGATATCTTCTACTGTTACATCATCATCTTCAAATTCTATTGATACAGATTCTGTATGACCATCAATTACACCTACTCTGTTACATGATGCACTTAGTGGGAAGTTTGCTTTTTGTACAACTCCACCATCACGTTCACCTAGAAGATGAAGTGTTTCAGATTGCATTTTTTCCTCTTCAGATCCAATATATGGTATTACATTATCTAATATTCCCATTGATGGTACACCATTATATCCTGCTCCACTTACAGCTTGCATTGTAGTAACTCCTACACGTTTGAAGTTATATTTATCAAATAGTGGTTTTAATGTTAATGTTAATGCAATTGTTGAACAGTTTGGATTTGTTACAATACAACCATCCCATCCATTGATATCTTTTTGTAATTCCATCATTTCAAGGTGTTCTGGATTTACTTCTGGTATTACAAGTGGTATATTTTCTTTCATACGATTTACACTTGCATTTGATGCTACAATGAATTTTTCAGCAAATGCAGCTTCTACAGGTTCAGCTAATCCTGCTGGAAGTGATGCAAATACAAAGTCCACATCATCTGCTACTTCATTTGGATCTGTATTTACAATTTTCATATCCCGTACTTCTTCAGGTATTGGAGTTGTTTGATGCCAGTTTACAGCATCTTCATATCTTTTTCCTGCAGATCTTTCTGATGCTGCTATATTTACAATATTAAAATCTGGTATCTGAGATAATAGTTGGATAAATCTTTGTCCTACCATCCCAGTTGCACCAAGTACACATACATTATTTACCATGTTAATTACACATCTCCCCAAATTATTATAATTTAAAATTTTTAATCTAGTTTAAATCTAGTACATCTTTCATGTCAGCTACAGGTTTATCTTGTTTACTTACCAGGTAGTTTATTGCTCTTATTACTCCATTTACAAATGCTTGTCTTGTGGATGCACGGTGTATTACTTCTATTCTTTCACCATCACCTGCAAACATTACTGTATGATCACCTACAATGTCTCCTCCACGTATAGCATGTATTCCTATTTCATTTTCTGGTCGTTTTCCTACCATTCCTTCACGACCATAGCATGCATTTTCTTTTAGTGATAAGTTTAGATTTTCAGCTACAACTTCTGCTGCTCTTATTGCTGTTCCTGATGGTGCATCTTGTTTGTTGTGGTGGTGTGCTTCAATAATTTCAACATCATAGTCTTCACCTAGTATTTTTGCTACTTGTCCTACAATTTCAAAAAATACATTTACACCTGTTGCCATGTTTGGTGAGATAACTGCTTTAATTCCATTATCTTCTATTGCAACGTTCATTTCTGCTAGTTGTTCATCACTTATTCCAGTTGTTCCTACAACTACATTTACTTTGTTTTGAGCACATGTTTTAACTGTTGTTACTGCTGCTTGTGCAATTGTAAAATCAACTAGTACATCTGGTTTATATTCTTGAAGTCCATCTGCAAGATCTTCTGATGCTATTATTGGAACTCCCATTTTTCCAAGTCCTATTTGCTCACCAAGATCTTTACCAGCTAAAGGTGATGCTGGCATTTCTATACCTAGTACTACTTCCATGTTATCTTGTTGTTGTACAGTTTTTACAATTTTAGATCCCATATTTCCTGCACAACCAGTTACTGCTACTCGTATCATATTTTTTTGTCTCCTTATATTTTTTTTTAGTATTAAATTTTTATTTTTCTTTATTTGATTCCTACTTTTTTTTATATTCAAAAAAAAGAAGTACTATTTTATCCTTTTTTTTATTCAATTAGGTTGTATTCTTTTAGTACTTCTTGTAATATCACGTCATTTGCTTCACTTATTGGATTTATTGGCATACGTAGTCCACCCACATCCATTCCCATGAGATTTAATGCTCTTTTTGTTGGTGCTGGGCTTGCTTCAATGAATAGTACATCCATAAGATCAAATAAGTAGTTTGATAATTCCTGTGAACGAACATAATCTGCATCTAATGCTGAGTTTACCATGTCTGACATTTCAGTTGGCATTACATTTGCTGCTACACTTATTACTCCTCGTGCTCCTTGTGCAATCATTGGTAGGGTGAGTGAATCATTTCCAGATAGTACTGTGAAGTCAGTTATTTCCTCTTTTTTGAGGCAATTAAATACATTAGCTAACTTATTTAAGTCTGGATTTGCTTCTTTAATTGCTATTATATCATCAAGCTGAGCTAGTTTTATGATTGTATCAACAGATAGATCTACTCCAGTTCTTGATGGTACATTGTATGCTATTATTGGTACATTAGTTGCATCATCAAGTAGTTTGTAATGATCATATAATCCACTTTGTTGTGGTTTATTATAGTATGGTGTGATTACTAAAGCTGCATCAGCTCCTGCATCTTCCACATATTTTACAAGACCAAGTGCTTCTGATGTTGCATTACTTCCTGCACCTGCTATTGTTGTTACACGTCCATTTGCTTGATCTACCATTATGTCTATTACTTTTTGGTGTTCATCATGGCTCATTGTTGCAGATTCACCTGTAGTTCCTGCTGCTACAATTCCATCTACTCCATGATCTATTAGAAAGTCTATAAAGTTTCTATATTTTTCTTCATCTATGTTATTATCTTGATCAAATGGTGTGATCATTGCAACGTGTGTTCCATCTAAACTTATCATTCTAATGTCTCCTTAACTAAGTTATATGCTCGTTCTCCATCTTCCCAGTCTACAAATATTACAACTGATGTTTGACTGGATGATAATTCGACTATATTTATATTTTCTTCATGTAATGGTTTGGTTATGTTTGATATAATGCCTGGTGTATCTATAAACTCATGACTTACTAGTGATACCATGGCTATTTTTTGTCCTAGAGATATTGAACTTAACATATCTCCATTTATTACAAGATCATGTAGTATTTCATGTGCTTTAAGAGCATCATCATACTTGAAAAATAGTGTTATTGAACTTTCACCTGTTGATATGCCATATATTGTTAGGTTATGTTCATTTACACGTTCTGTGATACTTGATAGTATTCCTGGCTTGTTCATCAGATCTTCGCCTACTACAGCAAGTACTGCTAGTTGTTCATCGAGTTTTGTTATTGTTATTACATCTTCTTCTGGGTATGCTGGGCCTATAATATCAGTCCCCTGTACTCTTAAGTCTCCGTATTCGAAGCTTATTATTTTTGCTTTTATTGATGGATCTTTGTATCGTAGTGCATTTGGGTGTAGTACTTGTGCTCCATAGTTTGCAAGATCTATCATTTCTTCTACTGTAATTTTATCAAGTTTTCGTGCTGTGTTTAGTTTTCGTGGATCTGTTGACATTACACCTTTTACATCTGTAACTATTACAACTTCATCTGCTCCTATACATTGACCAAGAAGGAATGCTGATACATCACTTCCTCCACGTCCTAGTGTTGTAACATTTCCATCAAGATCACGACCTAAGAATCCACAGACTACTGGTATTATTCCTTGATCTAGTAGTTTTTCTATGTATGTTAGTACTTTTTCTTCTGTTTTTTCTTTGTCAATCTTGGCTTCTAGGTAGTTGCTATCTGTAATTACTGGCCATTTCTCGGAGAATGGATCTATGTATTCGGCTTTTACACCTAAAGATTCAATGGTTGCTGCCATTATTCTTACACTTTGCATCTCTCCCATTGAAAGAATTCCTGCAAGTTGCTTTTCTGTTACAAGTTTTCCCATTGAGTCTTGTACAAGCTTTATTGATTCATCTGTTGTCTTGTTTATTGCAGATACTACAACTATTACCTTGTTTCCCTGCATGTATTCATTTACTACTGATTTTGCTGCTTTTTGTATTCTCTCTCCGGTTCCAACCGAAGTTCCTCCAAATTTTGCCACAACTATCGCCATAGAGTCACCCTTATTTTTTTTAATAAAAATTTATATTACTTTTTTTTTAATTGTATTTTTTTTTACAAATTTTAATTCATTTATTTTTTTGTTTTTTTGATACAATTTATTATTTTTAAAGTTACTGTGTTTTTTTTTAGTTTAATTTATTTTTTTGGATTATTAAAAAAAAATATAAAAAAAAATATTCTATTATAATATATATTTGAATTGTATATTTATTAAAATTTTATAAAACTAAACTTAATGATAATGAAAAAAGAAGTAGTTATCTCTAATATAAAAGGTAATTTTACTAAAAATTGTTTTATAATGTAATTATGTATTTAGAAAATTATCATATAAGTAATTGTAAAAAAAAAGTTGTTTATTATTATTTAAAATTTTATATTAAAAAAAAGGTAAATTAAAAAAATAATAATAAGTGTTTATTAATTCACTTATATATTTTTAAAAAAGTTATCAAAAAAGAAATATGCTTATTGATCCATTAAGTGGGTTGCATATCCTGCAATTTGGTTTCTTAAGTGTTTTGTTGATACGGTTGAGTATTCAGCTACAACTTGTTTGTTGTTTTCAAAGTCGTTGTTGAATTTATCTCCGTGTTCTTCTAATAATTCTTTTGCTGTTCTTTTTACAAATGTGGTTCTTATATTTCCCATAATCATTCCTCCAATGTATAGTAATTTTTTTTTAAATGTTTTATTTTTATTATTAATAATTCTTCCCAAAAAAAAAATATTTTTTTTATATTTAAAACCTTTTATTTTTTAGTTTTTATAAAAAAAAAAGGTAGAAGTTTGGGATTTCTTCTAAAAAAAAATAATTAACGTTAATTTCTTTTATTTTTTTATAAATATTTTTTCTGCTCATTTTTGCTTATTGTTGCAAGTAAATCAAATATTTCAAGAACTAAGTTTTCATCAATATTTATTTCATCAAGCATACTTTTAAGCTTCTTATGTATAGCTTCTTCTCTTTGTGCATCAAATAAGTCCATTCCCAGGGCTTTTTTTGATGTTATTATATCTTGAGCTAGTGATGTTCTTTCAACTATTAAATCTAGTATTTGTTTATCGAGTATATCTATTTTGTCTCGAGAATCTTTTAATAATTGTTCTGCTTGTTGTTTATTCAAAATTATCCTCACCTATTACCACAGATCCCTCATTATCAAGTTCTGTTTCAATTAATCGTCCTGGATATTTAGAAAGTGCACTTTTAATTTCTACAATATCTTTTTGATTATCTACTAATATAGAATAAGCTGACCCAGTTCCTGATAATCCTGCAGCTTTAGCCCCTGCTTTAAGAGCATCTAATGCAACTTGAGTATCTAAATTTAATGCAGTAGAATAAAGTAAGCCATTTAATGTTAGAGCTTTTTCAATATTTTTATCTAATGCATGCGAAAATGCGATTTCCACAAGTGGTGCTAAAATTTTCATATTTTCAACATCACACTGTGCAGTATATGAAGATTTGTCTGGTATATATATTAAAACTTTCGAATATTTATGAGGATAATCTGCAATAATTTCACGTTTCATATTATCTGTAATCTTCCAACCACCATAAAATGAAGCAGAAGCATCATCATATGCACCAGTAATAGAAACACCAACATTAAGAGATGCTTCAATACCAATATTAATAATATCCTCATCTGATATACCAACATCATCAACTGTTAAACCAGCTTCATCTAGAAGTGTTAGTAAAGTTGCATATACAACAGAATTTGAAGCAGCACTACTACTTGATAAGCCTGAACCTGGTGGAATATCAGATTTAGTTTCAACTTTTAATGTTATATTTTTAAGATTAAAATCTTTACATTCACATAATCGTTCATATACAAGTTTTACACATTCATCAATTAATGATACATCCATATCAGGATCATCAAGACTCATACATATACATTCAATATCATAATCAGAATTACGATTTATTATATTAACATCTGCTGTAACATATAACTTAATACCATATGCTGACCCTCGACCAATACTAATAGCATTAATCACAGTAGCAGATGCTGGAGATCGTACCTTTACCATTATCTTATATTTCCTTTCAAATTTATTTTAATTCAATTATTAATATTATTTTAAATTATGTTAAAAACCTATTAATATAACTTAACTAAAACACAAATAACACAAAATAAAATCAAAGATAATTTAAAAAAATGTAAAAAAAACTAAAAAATAAAACTACTAACATAAACTAAAAACATTAAATTATTCAAAGTATATATAAACAACATACAAACAATTATGTAAATAAGTAAATAAAAGTTAAAGATTCTAAAAAAAATATAGAGCCAACATTAATTTACTAAAAATATACAAAGGAGAAATGATTACAATGACAGTAAAATTAGAAGTATTCACATCACAAACATGCCCATACTGTCCTATGGCAGTAGAAGTAGCAGAAGAAGCTAAAAAACAATTAGGTGACAAAATAGACTTTGAACACTATGATGTAGCAGAACACATGGATTTAGTACAAAAATACCAAATAATGTCAGTACCAACCATCATCATAGATGGAGAAGTAGCATTTGTAGGAGCACCATCAGCACAAGAACTAATTTCAAAACTAGAACAAAAAATTAACTAAACATTTTTTTTAGTTGAAATCAAATAAAAAAAAAGAGATTAGATTATTATATTTTTTTTATCTATTCTACAATAAAGAAAATTAAATATTTTCTAAATATTTTTTTTTGGAAAAAAACTGAGGAAAAAAAACACATTATAGGATAATCTATGAAGTTTAAAATAGAATTTTATTAGACCACATACAAAAAAAAATTCTATTACCTTTTAACTTTCAAATTTATTCGATTATTAACATTACTTCTCTTTTTTTCCAAGAAAAAAATCTATTTCTTTTTAATTAAAAAAACCATTACTTATTTTTTAAAAAAAAATTCCATAAATTTTATTTAAAATTACTATAAAATCATTGTGAATTTAATTTATATTATAATTTTTTCATCCTAAATTTAGTTATTTTTATAAAAATCTGTTAAAAAGATTTATACTATTTATAAAATAATAAGAATTTTACTATTTTTCTCTCTTTTAATATTTCACATACCATTTTATAAAAAAAATAGAAGTTAAATAATTTAATAAAATCAACATATATTAATAATATAATAATTCTAAAAAAAATGATGAAAAAAAATAAGATAGATTCTGGAAGGATAGATTAAAAATGGAAGCTCATAAAAACTCAAAAGATAAATCAGGAATAACCACAGGAAGTGTAGCAACAGCAGCAAGTCTCGCAGCACTACTAACAATAGAAGATAATAACCCAGAATATGTGGAAATACAAACACCAACAACCAAAGTAAAGGTTAAAATAGAAAAAACCCAAAAAATAGACACAAAAACAGCAAAAGCAACAGTAGAAAAACCAAACTATGATGATCCAGATATAACTCGAGGAATTGAAATAATATCACAAGTAACACTAAATGATGAAGATGGTATTGTGACAATTAAAGGAGGAAAAGGTGTAGGACTCATCACAAAACCAGGACTTCAAATACCAGTAGGAGAACATGCAATAAATCCAGTACCACGTGATATGATAAAAACTAACCTTAAAAGATACTTACCAAAAGGATGTGGAGCTACAGTTACAATCATAATACCAGAAGGTGAAAAACTAGCACCAAAAACCATGAATCCACGCCTTGGAATAGTTGAAGGAATATCAGTACTAGGAACCACAGGAATAGCACGTCCAATGTCACTAAAAGCATATAAAGATTCACTACGAGTACAACTTGATGTTGCAGTTTCAAATGGATATCATGACCTACTTTTTGTACCAGGAAATATAGGAACACGTATTGCACAAGAAAAACTCATCATAGACCCAGACCAGATAATAGAAATGAGTAATTATGTAGGATACATGCTAGATGAAGCTGAAAAACTTAAAGAAATAAAATCAATAACACTCTTTGGACATGCAGGAAAACTAATAAAAATTGCAGCAGGAATATTTAACACAAAACAATCAGAAACAGATGCTAGACGTGAAATTATGACATGTTATGCAGCTTTATGTGGTGCAAATCAAAGTACAATACATGAAATCTTTGAATGTATAACAACTGAAGATGTAATTAAAATACTAGATAAAAATAATCTCACAGATAAAGTATTTGAAATGATAGCAGATGAAATAGTAAATCTTTGTGAACTTAAATATGATATGAAATTCTATGTAACAATTGTAAAAATGAATGGTGATATACTAACACCAAAACATGCACATTTAATACCATTTACATGGAAAGAAAACTAAAAAAAATAAGACATATTTTATTTTATTATTAATAAGAAGTTATTAGGAGTGTGATTTGAGTATTATGAATATATGTATTATTGGACAATATCCACCAACTCTTGGAGGAGTTGCAACATATACAAAAAATCTACATGACACACTAAAAAAACAGGGACATAACGTATATATCCTAACATATAAACAAGATAATACTACATCTGATGATAATATCTTCTATGTTGATAATATTAACATACCTCTAATACGTGGTTTTAGCTTTATTATTAAGGGATATTTTATGTTAAATAAAATCATTGATAAATATGACATTGATATTATCCATGCAAACTACCTTATGCCACCAGGAATAATTGCTGCATTAAAACATAAAAGTAACGTTAAAATCATACAAACAGCTCATGGATCTGACATAAATATACTATCTAAAAACAAGTTAACACGACCACTGATAAAATATGCACTAAAACATTCAGATGAAGTATATTTTGTAAGCGAAAAACTAAAACAACAAGCATTAACATTAGATATTAAAGATCTTAATACAAAATCACATGTAATTGAAAACACAGTAAACATAGACAAATTTAAGCCAATAGATGAAAATAATAAAACTCTAAAAAACCATTATAAAAGTCCAATTGTCATGTTTATAGGAAATCTAGTAAAACAAAAAGGACTAAACTTTCTACTTGAAGCTAAAAAACTATCAAAAACACACTACACACTCCTAATATATGGAGATGGACCACTAAAAGATGAACTACAAAACAAAATTAAACATGAAAAAATACAAGATGTACATCTTATGGGAAAAACCACTACACCTGAACATATAATACCAGAATCTGACATCATGGTACTTTCATCAATATCAGAAGGAGCAAGCATTGTAGCACTCGAATCAATGGCATGTGCAAAACCATTAATATCAACAGATACAGGAAACATAAAAAATGTGATAAAAAACAATCATGATGGAATAATAATACCACCAAAAAATCCACAAAAACTAGCAGAATCAATAGACATACTAATTACAGATAAAAATAAAAGACAAAAGATGGGAGAAAATGCACGCTTAAAAGTTAAAGAAAAATACTCAAAAATGCAAATACCATACCTGGAAAATGGAATAAATTAGAATAAACATAGAAAAAATAAATAACTAATACAGATTATATACTAAGAAAAAATTAATAGTGAGGAGTTGAACTAGTTTTGGCACAAATTGATACAAAAACTGAGGAGATAATGAAAAAAGCATATCCTTTCATCAAAGAGTACAACCCTGCACAACAAGCAGTGATAAACTCAGGATACCTAGAATGTGATGAAAACTACATAATATCAATACCAACAGCATCCGGAAAAACAGTACTAGGAGTACTAGCAGCACTAAAAGTACTACAGCAAGGTGGAAAAATAATATATGCAGTACCACTAATATCACTACAAAATGAAAAATACAAGGAATTTAAAGTATTTGAACAATTCGGATATAAAGTTGGAAAAACACCACGAAACTCAGATATAGCAGTAATGGTATTTGAATCATTTGACATAGCAACACGCCAAGCTAACATAATAAATGATGTGGATCTTGTAATAATAGATGAATTTCACATGATTGGAGATTATTCACGTGGTCCTACAATTGAATGTGCAATAACCAGAATGCGTGAAAACAACCCATCAACACGACTAATAGCTCTAAGTGCAACACTAAAAAATATGGATGAACTTGCAAACTGGCTTGATGCAACAGTAGTTACACATGACTTTAGACCTGTACCACTAAATAAGGAAGTACTATGTACAGAAGAATTTCAAACAAAAGATAAAAACAACATAGTATTTAAAATACTAAATGACTCCCTAAATGATTCAAGTCAAATGCTAACATTTGTATCAACTAGACGCTTCACAGAATCACTAGCTAAGAAGATGGCAGATAAAATCTCAAAAAAATTACCAGATGATAAAAAAGAAACATTTAACATAATAGCTGAGAAGATTCTTGATGTACAAAGAAAACGTAACAACCAACCAACAGAGGTATGTTACATGCTAGCAGACTGTGTACGAAATGGTGTAGCATTCCACCATGCAGGACTATTTGATAGACAAAAAGAAATAATAGAAGATGAATTTAAAAATGGAAATCTTCTAATGATTACAGCAACACCAAGTTTAATGTATGGAGTAAATCTTCCATCTAAAAATGTTGTAATACGTGATTATAACCGCTGGACTGATCAGGGACAAATGCCAATACCAGTATTTGACTTTGAACAAATGGCAGGACGTGCAGGAAGACCAGGATATGATACAGAAGGAAATGCATATCTTATTGCAAAAAGTCTTGATGAAGCATATAATCTTGATGAATTCTACCTACATGGTGATATAGAACAAACTACATCAAAACTAATAGATAACAATGATGCAGTACTAAAACAGATCATAACTCAAGTATCAAGTGGATTTGCAAATAATCTTGAGGATTTAATAGGATTTTTTAATAAGACATTTTATGCATACCAGATTCAAAATTCCTATAATGACATGGGATTTAACTTTAATGATGAAACAATTAAATATGAGATATCAACAGCAATAGAATACCTAATTGAAAATGGAATAATACGTCTTACACCATCAGGATTTCAAACAACACCATTTGGAATACTTATTTCACGTAATAATTACTCAGTAAAAATAGCAATAAGACTAAAAGATTACATAAAACATATGGGCGATGAATTTAATGCTGGTAGTGTAATATATGAAATATCCTCAACTAAAGCAGTACCTAAAATTAACACAAAATATCGTGCAAACAAGGATAATATCCGAGAAGTACTAGGACGAAATAATGTATTCATAGCTCAAGTATCAAATAATGAAGCAACAGCTGCAAGTCTAATTGAATGGATAAATGAAAGACGCGAAAATGAAATTGAAAACTATCTTAAAGTATATGCAGCAAGTACAAGACGCTCAAGCTATGAAGCATCAAATCTTGTGAAGTTCATGCGTGATATTTGTGATGTACTAGGATTTTATACTTATACAAATGATCTTGACATTCTTTCAGCACGACTTTATTATGGTGTTAAAAAAGAATTAATACCACTTGTAATGGGTGTTAAACGTCTAGGACGACAACGTGCAAGAAGTCTTGTTGATGTATTTGGTGATGATCTATCACATGTAAGTCATGATGAACTTACAAAGGTAGATGGAATTGGTGATAAAATAGCAACAAAAATTGTTGAATTCTACAAACAATAAGACAATATAATAAAAAAGGAGGAGGGTGTGTGTTATAAAACAAACAACATTAAAAGATAACTACTACTCTCCTTTTATTTTTGTTTTAAGTTTATTTATATTAAAAAAAAAGAAGAAAGAAAAAATTTTATAAAATTTTTTTTTATTTTTATGATAGGTGAAATAATTATGCAGAAAGTTTACAATAAAATGCCTCTTAACACATTAAATGAATTATTAAAAGAAGAAGTTAAAGATATATCTCTTGATGAGCTTCATGATTTATCAGTACATTTTAATGAAGAAACAAAATATCTTCCACGAGAATATAAAAAAGACTACACAGAATCAGTTATTAAAGTAATAGTAAGCAGATTTGCAACATTAAAAAGTAGTAGAGTAAAATATGAAGGAAAATTATCTGAAAAAGATGCAGAAAATATAAATGAACTACTTGAAAAATCAAATGATCGAATAGAATACATCTTAAACATAATAGCTATATATACAACATACCTACGTAAACGACCAATACATCTTCCTGGTACGGTATTTCCTGGTCTAGTTACAATTTATTCTGATGGTAAGGACTACTACTGTCCTGTTAAAAAGTTCCATGTTGATAATCCTAATGCAATATGTCGTTATTGTATCTCAAAAACAACAGACTAGAAAAATTGTAATAAAGTTTATATTAAATTAACTTACAACTAATAAAACAGTCAAAAAAAAAGGAAGAGTAAAAAAAAATTCCATATTTTTTTTATTCATAAAAAAAAATCAAATAAGAACTCAATCTAAAAAAAAAGGAAAATATAGTGGGGAATTCACTGATGCCAAAAAATAACATAATATTAGATCTAAAACAAAGAAAACGTCAAAAAGAACAAAAAGCTAAAGATGAAAAAAGAAAAATCGAACAATTAGCTAAAAGTAAAAAATACTCAACAGAAGTACTAGTAGCAAGCTCACCACTGGGTGAAGTATATCATGATCTTTTTAATAAAAAAGACCGTATGGATGCAAAAATGCAAAGTGATATTAATCGTACCACAAATGACATAGATACATTACTATATAAACTTAATAAAAAAATAGAAAACAAAACTAGTCTAGTTGACTATAAAATAAGTCAAAAAGAAGAACAAATTAAAGAAAGACTAAAATACTAAAAAAAAATATACTTAACCTTCCATCTTTTTTTTATATCTTTTTTTTAGATGAAAAAAAAATAATATTAAAAATTTTTTCTAATCTAATTTTAAAAAAAAAGTAGAATTTTAAGGTGGGAAATTATAAGACTAAAAATTAATAGTCTTATCCTCCTCCTACAGCATCATCACTTAATTCACTAGGCATTGCTTTATCTAGTTGATCTTTAAGTCTTTCTTCTGTATCAATTTCTGATTCATCACGTTCTTCTTCAATTTTCTTATACTTTTTATCTGTTACTTGAAGATAATCTGTATTATACCATAGACGTGTTAGTTCATCATATTGTAATAATACCCATGTTTCTCCATCTTTTTCTTCCATATCTAGAACTTCACCTATTGTTCCTGTGGTTGGATATATTACATATGTTCCTACTTTTATTTCGCGTCCCTGTTTATCTTTAACTACCATTATAACTTCATTCCTCCTAGCACATTTATTTACATATATTTTTTTATGTAGTGTATTGATATAAAATTAAAAATATTATTTTATTTTTTAGTATAATTTTATTTCTAGAATCTTTTCTATATTATTATCTGTTTTTGCTTCTCTTATTATTTTAGGATATTGTTGTGTTAGATCTATTATTGTTGATGGTGTATTATCAGCCATTACTCCTGTATCTATGTATGTTGTTATTTTATCTTTGAGTTGTCTTTGTATATCTATTATATTATCTGGTGTTGGCTTATGTGTTATATTTGCACTTGTTGTGGTTATTGGAAAATCTCGTGTTAGTTTATATGTTATTTGATTATCTGGTATTCTTATTCCAACAGTTGTCATGTGTGCTGTTATCATATCATTTATTATTGGTTTTTTATTAAGTAATATGGTGTAAGATCCTGGTAATAGTTTTTTTAGTATTTTATTTATCTTTGGATTTGTGTATGCTATTTCATCTATTTGTCGTCTGTTATGTACTATTATTGATAGTGGTTTATTTACTGATCTTTGTTTTACATAGAATGTTTTTCGTATTGCCTGAGCATTAAAGATATTTGCACCTATTCCATAGATTGTATCTGTTGGATATACAATTATTTTACCATCATGCATTTGTGTGATAATTTCATCTATCTGTGCATCTGTTGGATTTTCTATTATTTCTGCCATAAAATTCTCCTTTAACTTCCTTTAATTATTATTTTTTTTATAGAATAAATAAAAAAAAATGTGAGTTTCTAATATCCCTCTGAAAAATATATATTTGTATTTATAAGATTCTATTTTTTTATAACTAAAAAATATTTAATAGAATTTATTCTATGTTTTTTTTATCTTTTTTTCTAATAATTATTATATAATCAATATGTATAAATATATAAAATATGATAAATGATAAACTCAGACCACAAGCTAATGAAATCACAGCAATAATTGGTTCTAAACTTAATATTAATCCTGATATTATAACACTTCTTGGATTATTTATTAGTATTCTTGCTGGTGTATTTTTTGCATCAGGTAATCTTATTGCTGGTGTTATTTTTATCCTAATAAGTGGAGCATGTGATGTAATAGATGGATCTATAGCTCGTACTCATAATCGTAAAACACGCTTTGGCGGATTTTTAGACTCAGTATGTGACCGATTTGCAGATGCTGCTATTCTTATAGGATTAATTTATAGTGGTTATATTGATGCAATACTTGGAGCTCTTGCAATACATTCATCAATGACTGTAAGTTATGTTAGAGCACGTGCTGAAAATGAGAAAATAAGATGTAGTGTTGGTATTGCAGAACGTGCAGAACGTCTTCTTATCATCGTTATTGGTGCAACACTCGCATCACTCATGGGAGGATCACATAATATTATGTTTGCAGCAATAGCAATCCTCACAGTACTAAGCTATATAACAGTACTTCAGAGAGTATATCATACCTGGATTAATTTATACTAGAAAAAAAGATGATATATGTAGTGGAAATTATTTTTTTTTTTCATCTACCTACCACCTTTTTTTTATACTATTTTTAGTATAAATTAACACTCTTTAACTTTTTTTTTATTAAAAAAATTTTAATTATTCCTTTTTTTTAACAGCATAAATTTAATAATCAAACCATATTTTTTTTAAATTTCTTATTTTACTATTATATTATAAATTTACAAATAATAAAAAAAATAAACTATAATCATATTATATAAAATTATAACAAAAGGGGATTTTATTTTTATATGAAACCTGAAGAACGTATAGATAAAGATCTAAGAATATTTGAAGAAAACATACAACCTGTTGATGAACTTAACTTAACAGATAAAGAAGTACTTGTAAAAGATATGGCAAAACGCTACTATGAAGATACAAAGTATTACCTGAAAATTGGTGATTCACTCACATCTTTTGCATGTATAGCATATGCACATGGATTACTTGATTCAATAAGAATAATGTATAACCTAAATGAAGAATAAAAAAAAAGATAATTTTACACTTTATTTTTACTTAAAAAAAAATAGCATAGGAGATAAATTTTTGATGAAAACATATAACACAGCAATCATAGGAGCAGGAGCAAGTGGAATACTCTCAGCAATATATCTTAATGATCCTGAAAGCATACTTATTGAAAAAAACACAACAATTGGTAAAAAAATTCTAATAACAGGTGGAGGACGATGTAATATAACTAATACCTCACCACTTCAAGAATATATCAAAAAATATCAATACACAGGAAACTTCTATCGAAGTGCATTTAAAACATTCTTCTATGAAGATATAATACAACTATTAAATGATAATGGATGTACAACCAAAATTGAAGATAAAGTAAAAATCTTCCCAACAACAGATAAAGCAAAAACAGTACATGACACACTAGATAAAATACTAGAAACTAAAACACCACAATTACTTAATGCAAATGTAACAGATATTATACAAAATCATGATAAAACATTTACAATAACAATCAATAACAACAAGAAAATAAAAGCACATAATGTTATTTTAGCAACAGGATCAGATGCATACCCACAAACCGGATCAAATGGAGATGGACTACGTTTTGCAATAAAACTAGGACATAGCAAACCTGAAATAAAACTTGCAGGTCTTGCTCCCATAAATTTCAAAGAAACATGGATAAACAAACTAGCTGGAATATCATTAGATGCAAAAATAGACTTTAAAGTAGGAAAAAAAAGCCTCATAAAAATAGAAGGTTCAATACTCTTCACACACAATGGACTATCAGGTAATGAAATATATGATGCAAGTAGCTATGTTGACATACAACTAAAAAATGGAAAAACAATAATAGCACATGTTGATTTTATACCAGACATATCATATGATGAACTACTATCTAAAATGCAAAAAGACTTTGATGAACATCCAAACTGGGGAATAAAACGATATATTCATGAATTTTTACCAGGAAAAATGACATCAGTATTTTTAGAACATATGCAAATAGATGAAACCACAATACTAAATCAAATAACACGAAAACAAAGAAATAAACTATGTGAGGAGCTTAAAAATAACCAATTAACAGTAAAAGAAATACCAGAAAACCTTGCCTTAGTACGAAATAGTGGAATAAAACAAAAAGAAATAGATCCAAACACTTGTGAATCAAAAATAGTTAAAAACCTCTACATAGTAGGAGAACTAATTGAAGGAAGTGGAATGTGTGGAGGCTTTAATCTACAAAAAGCATACTCAACAGGAGTACTAGCAGCAGAATCAATAAAAAAACAACAGGAGTATTAAGTAATTGATAAAAATAAGCTATGAAAGATCTGACTATCAACAAGATATGATAGATAATATAAAACTACTAGATAACGTAGTAGAGCTAGGATGTCATATAGGAACATCAACTAAGATAATATCAAATCTTGCACAAGATGGTAGTGTGTATGCATATGATAATAGTCCTGAAAGTATACAAGCTATGAATAAACTTAATATAGAATATAAAAATATCATATTTAAAAAAGCAGATGTACGTGATAAACAAGTAATATATGATCAAGCATCAAAAGATGATAAAATAGATGTATTATGTGTAGATCTTGGAGGAGGATATCATCCTGATACTGTATTTAAGGTATTTTCATGTGGTCATCAATACTAAAACCACGCCTTAGTCTAATACGAAATAGAGGATTAATGGATTTTGTTAACTCATCAACCACAGATGATAATATAACATCAGATGAAGGATATCTTACATCATCAGCACATGCAATTACACCAAAACAATTTAGATAAAAAAATAATATTATGATTATTTTTTTAATAGAGTAATAAAATTAAAATATTAACAAAAAAATAAATAATAAATATAATCTAGTCTATTTAATAAAAAAATAAATTTTTATTAAAAAATAATAAAAAAAATGTAAAATTTACAAAACAAGATACATTTTTTAATTTTTTTTCACTATAATAAAAAAAAAGAACAATATAAGATTAAATATAAAAAATGGGGAATTTAACAATGATAGGAAAACAAATTAGAATAGAACGTATAATAGACCGTAAAACAGGAAAATGTGTTATAGCACCACTAGATCATGGAATATCCGGTGGACCATTACCTGGAATAATAAACATGCCAAAAACAATCAACTCAATAGCAGAAGGTGGAGCAAACGCTGTATTAATGCATAAAGGAATGGTACAAAACGGACACAGAGGATACGGATCAGACATAGGATTAATCGTACACCTCTCAGCAAGTACAGATCTTAGTGTAGACCCATACCACAAAGTACAAGTAACAAGTGTGGAAAAAGCAATACAACTAGGAGCTGACGCTGTAAGTGTACATGTAAACATAGGATCTGAAAAAGAACCAGAAATGCTAGAAACAACCGGAAGAATAGCAGAAGAATGTGACGACTGGGGAATGCCACTACTTGCAATGATGTACCCACGAGGACCAAAAATAGAAAACGAACACGACCCAGATGTTGTAAAACTCTCAGCACGTGTAGGAGCAGAACTAGGTGCAGATATTGTAAAAACAAACTACACAGGAGATCCAGACACATTCAAAGAAGTAGTAGATGGATGCCCAGTACCAGTAATAATAGCAGGTGGACCAAAAATAGAAACAGAAAGACAACTCTTTGAAATGGTACATGATGCAATAAGTGTAGGTGGAGCAGGAGTAGCATTTGGACGTAACATATTCCAAGCAAAAGATCCATCAAAAATAACAAGAGCACTAGTAGAAGTAGTACATAACAAAGCAACACCAGATGAAGCACTAGAAATGCTAAAATAGATCTATTATCCTAAAAAATAAAAACTTTTTATATAAAAAAAAGATGGAGAGGTTAAAATATTATGAAATTTGCATGGATAAGACCAAATGGTACATGGAAAGACCGTAAAGATTCAATAACCGCTGCACTAGAAGCAGGATTTGATGAAATAGTAGACTTTGACAATGCTGAAACAATCAAAGAACTAGGAAATGTTAAAATCATCTCAGATAAAGAAGATGCAGACATAACACTTATAGGACTAGATAAAAAAATATCAATTGAAGATGTAAATCGTGAAAAACTAAAAGATAAAAAAGTAGCAGCATATGTTGAAATTAACAACAAAGAAGATGAAAAACTCGTATCAAAACTTGGAACTGTAGCTGACTATATCATCCTAAAAGGAAAAAACTGGAAAGTAATTCCACTTGAAAACATCATTGCAAGTCTTCAAAATCGTAACTCAAAAATCATGGTAGATGTAGCAAACTATGAAGAAGCAAAACTTGCACTTGAAACCATGGAACATGGATCAGATGGAGTACTTCTATCATCAAATGATGGAAATGAAATACGAAAACTAGGAGAACTTATCGAAAAAACAGCACAAGAAACATATGATCTTAAAAGTGCAACAGTAACAAAAATTGAATCTGTAGGAATAGGAGATCGTGTATGTGTAGATACATGTACAATGATGAATGTAGGTGAAGGAATACTAGTAGGATCATTTGCATCAGGACTATTTTTAATACACAGTGAAAGTCTAGAAAATGAATATGTAGCATCAAGACCATTTAGAGTAAATGCTGGAGCTGTACATGCATATGTAATGACACCAGGAAACAAAACACGCTACCTATCAGAACTAGAAGCAGGAGATGAAGTACTAACAGTAAATGCTGATGGTGTAGCTTCAACTGCTATTGTTGGTCGTTCTAAAATTGAAAAACGTCCACTTCTCATGATAGAAGCAGAATATGAAGGTATGAAAATAAGAACACTAGTACAAAATGCTGAAACAATACGTCTTGTAACAGATAAAAAAGAACCAATATCAGTATCCAAACTTAAAGTAGGAGACAAAGTACTAGCATATTTTAGTGAAGGAGCAAGACACTTCGGAATGGCAATCGAAGAGCAGATAATAGAAAAATAAGATATGGGAATAAAAACTTTAAAAATTCCCCCTTTTTTTATCCTTTTTTTAGAACTATTCTTTAATCATTTTTTTTATAAAACTTTCAAATCTCTTTTTTTAAAAGAAAATATTATTAAAAAATAAGAAATTCTTTCAATTAATAATATTTTTATACAAAAATAATTCATATCATAATTAATGAATTTAAAACTAGTACTAAATTATCTACAAATTATAATAAACTATAAATAATATAAGTTATTAACTTTTCAAGTAGATAGAAATAATCTATTAATAATTGGTAGATGGAGATTTCTCAATTAATTTATTGTTTTATCATCCTATATATTGAAAGCATGAATGATAAAAAACTTATGAGTAATCCCATAAGGATTTCAAAATCCATACGATCACCCCCTTTTTTTTACTTTTTTAAAAAAGTAAAATATTTTTTAAAAAAATTTCAATTATTAACCCCCTAAAATAAATTTTAGAAGACTATGAAAATTATTCATAACCTTTATTCATTTTAAATTAATTCTTTTTTTAGAGAAACCTCCACCTATTTCCAATTATTTATTTAATAATAGAAGCTATAATTAGAATGATATGAATAAAGATTTTTGAAATTTTCAAGTAAAAAAAAGGATATTTATAATATTCTCCTATTATAAATAGTTATATTCTCATTTCTATATAAATTTGTCTTATTTTTTCGATGAAACACATCTTAAGATTATTTTAACTAAATAATAAGTTATCTGTAAAAATATATTTTATTTTAAGTTTTTTAACTATTTTTTTTATTAGCCCTCTTTTTTTTAGTTTGAAAAAATTTATATGTATATCTTATTATGTTATGAAAAACAACATAGTATTATTTAATTTATATTAATGAAAAAAAAATGATAAGTTGGGCTGATATTTTATGCGAGCATTTCTAGCAATAGAACTTAATGATTATGTTGTAGATAAATTAGTTAAAACACAACAAAAACTTGATAATCCTGATTTTGGTAAAATTAAGATGGTTGAAAAACAAAATATGCATTTAACTGTTAAATTCTTTGGTGATATAGATAATACAAAGTTAAATCAGATTACACATTGTATTAATGATACTAAAGATGATTTTAAACCTTACACTGGTAAAGTTGTAGGTATTGGTGCTTTTGCTAATTTTCATAATCCACGTGTTATATGGACAACTCTTAAAGATAAAGAAGATATGACAACTAAACTTCTTAAGAATTTTGATATGGAATTTTCAAATCTGGGCTTTAAAAAAGAAAAAAGTTATAAACCTCACATAACACTTGGTCGTGTTAAAAATATTAAAGATAAGAAAATGTTATATGAAGCACTTGAGAGTGTAAAACGTGAATATTATGGTAAAGTAGATGTAAATAAGCTTGTTCTTAAATCAAGTACTCTTACACCATCAGGACCTATTTATGAAACAGTAGAAGAATTTAAACTATAAAACAAAAAAAATGGAGGAGGTTTTAGTATTATGCGTGTTATTGTTGGAATTACAGGAGCCAGTGGTGTAATTTATGGTATTCGTTTAATTGAAGAGTTAAATAAAAATAATATAGAAACTCATGTGATAATATCAGATGTAGCATGTGATATTATAGAATATGAAACTAGCTATACAATAGATTATATTAAAGAAATTTCAAGTTATACATATAATGAAAATGACTTATTTGCAATAATAAATAGTGGATCATTTAAAGTTGATGCAACAGTAATAATACCATGTAGTATGAAAACATTATCTGCTATTGCTAATGGTTATGGTGATAATGCAATAACCAGAGCATGTGATGTAACATTAAAAGAAAGACGTACACTCATAATATCACCACGTGAAACTCCACTAAGAACAATACATCTTGAAAATATGACAAATCTAAGCCGGGAAGGTGCAATAATACTACCAGCAATGCCAGGATTCTACCATAAACCAGAAAGTATTGAAGAACAAGTAGATTTTATTATTGGAAAAATACTTGACATACTAGATATTAATAACAACCTTTTTACTAAATGGAAACAATAAACAAATAATAACTAAAAAAAATAACTTTAAAGGAGTAGAATAAAAAATGTATTTTGATATAACACCAGATGCAGAATTTACCAAAACAGAAAAAGTACCAGGACCAACCAAAGAAGAAATCAGAGCACTTGTAATAAGTAAAATGAGACTCAGTGATAAAGATATAGTAGTAGATATTGGCTGTGGAACAGGAGGACTTACAGTTGAATTTGCAAAACGTGCAAAAAATGTATTTAGTGTAGATATTAATCCTGATGCAATAAAAACAACACGTACGAATCTTGAAAAACTAGGACTAGAAAACAAAGTAGAACTCATCCAAGAAGAAGGATTCCAAGCATTAGATCAGATAGATGACTTTACCCGAATTATGATTGGTGGAAGTAATGGAAATCTTGATAATATAATTGAAGAAGCATACATAAGACTACCTGTAGGAGGTCAAATTGTAATAACATCAATAGTACTTGAAACTGCAACAGATAGTGTACGAATGCTTAAAGATCTGGGAGCTGAACCTGAAGTTGTAAATCTCTGTGTATCAAAAGGAGTAATGCTAGAACGTGGAGTAATGATGAAAGCATTAAATCCAATAACAATCATAACAGCACGAAAACAATGAAAAAAATGAACATTAACTAATTCCCCACCTTTTTTTTACTTTTTTTATATAAAAAAAACTACATTTTTTCTAAAAAGAATTTACACTAAAAAAAAACTTTTGGGAGTGGATCATAATATATAATGAAATTCTAAAAACAATAAAACCATCAGATGAACAAAGACGTAAAATTGAAGAATTTAGCCAAACATTATCTAACATAATACTAGATTATGCAAAAGATAAAAATATAGATATAAACTGTCGTCTTGTAGGTTCAATGGCTAAAAAAACATCACTCATAAACAAAGCAGACATTGATATGTTTATGACATTTGATCTTAGCTTTAATGAAGAAGAACTTAAAAAATATGGTCTTGAATTTGGAAAACATTGTATTGAAACATTAAATGGAAAATCAGAACTACGCTTTGCATCACATCCATATATTACAGGATTTATTGATGGATATGAAATAGACTTTGTACCATGCTATCGTATAAAAGATTCATCTGAACTTAAATCAGCAGTAGATCGTACAATACTACACACAGATTATATACAATCACACCTTACAGATGAACAAGCAGATGAAGTACTACTACTTAAGAAATTTATGAGCTGTGTAAATACATATGGTGCAAACTATAAGGTAAGTGGATTTTCAGGATATCTATGTGAACTGTTAATACTTGAATATAAAACATTTGAAAACGTATTATATAATGCTGCAAATAATTGGCATAATATGACTAGAATTGATCTTGAAGAATATGGTACTTCCGGTAATTTTAAAGATCCACTAATAGTTATTGATCCAGTTGATAAAAATCGAAATGTAGCAGCAGCACTAAGTATACAAAAATTTAATGAATTTATAATAGCAGCACGAAACTTTCTAGAGGATAAAGATAAGCTTAAATTCTTCCAGAAACATGAAATAAACACAACAACATGTGAACTTAAAGAAGTATTTAAAAAACGAAAAACAAAATGCTACATTCTATCAATAAGTGTACCAGATCTACCTACAGATGTAATATATCCACAGGTAAATAAGACAATGAACTCACTTAAACGTGTAAGTGAAATGTATGATTTTAGTCTTCTTAACACATCATACTACCTGCATGATAATAAGGCTTATATTATTCTTGAATATGAATATGATATATTACCTGATGTAAAAATACATAATGGTCCACGAATTGCAGATAAAATAAATTCACAAAATTTCAAAAATAAATATCCTGATGCATTTATCATGAATGATAAATATGTTAACATATCACCACGTAAATATAAAACAGTAAATGAAATGATAAATGAAGTACTTAAACCTGAAAATATGAGTATTTTAAAGCTTGGAAAAAATATAAAAGAAGAAATAATAAATACAGGCTATAATTTATCTGGTGTTGATGAATTTATTGATAATGATGCTAAATGTGAGGATATAGATGAAATATTTTTATACTTACATCCTAATTATAATATAGAACGATAGTTTTAAAACTTCTACTCCCCCACACACCCTTTTTTTTATTATTTTCTTTCATAAACAAATTTTGGCACAGCTTTATCAAATGGGTCAAATGTTTCAATATTTTTTATTAACATTGACTTCATACTAACTTTTGAATGAAGTGTTGATGGAAGTCGTAATATACGTTTAAGATCAATTGATACTTTTGTATCTGCTATTGCCAGATTTGTTCGTGCTATTTGTTCTTGAAGTTTTTTATATCTGATTGGTCCTATATCTTGAGTGAAAAATCCCCAGTGATCTGGTAGTTCATCTTTATATTTTATTGTATCTTTTAGGAGTTTTTCATCTATATCTACTGGTGTATCCTTCTTTAGGTGTTGTATTGTATAATTCATCCAGTTTTTAAAGTTTTGATAATAAGCAAATGAAAGTGTATATGAATTAAACTTGTTATATCTTAATTTTTTGGCATCTTCCATGTCTGGTACTTTTCCACCTAGAACATATTGTATTATTTCTCCTCGCATTTCACTATTCATATCCATTGCATGCTCATCAAGTACTCTTAGATGATATCCTCGTCCTGAGTATACATAGTTTAGATTTTTAAATCCTATATCTGATTTTAGTATATCACCTATGTTTAGTACTATTTCTTTTGCCTGTTTTAAGCATTTATCACATACTTCTCCTGGTTTACATTCACATGTTCTAATTGGTATATCTTTTGCATCTACATCAAATACAAATTCTGCTTTTTCCCATCCATGTCTTTTTTCTGGTTTATCATAGTATGCTACTGATGTGTAGGCTGCAAATGGCTTTTTTGCTTTCATAAATCTTTTAAGTCGTAGTGGATCTGTGAATGTTTTATATCGATCATTTGGTCCTTGTCCTATGTGATCAAATCCAAATTCACGTGAGTATAAAGAATTTAGTATAAAATCTGGTATATCATTTACATCCCATTCTTCTTTGTAGTATAATGTTCGTTCTCTGTATGTTGCAGGTTTTAGTTCTATTTCCATTTTATTTATTGTCCTCCCTTTTGTTTTATTTTTCGCATTCTATTGTAGTATGTTAGTGGATTTCCTATTTTCACGCAATCTTTATTAGGTTTACATATGTGTGGCATGTGTAGTTTTATTTTATCACAACTCATTGGTGTATACCAGTGTGTTTCTCCTTCATATTCACGTTTAAGTTCATCATGCATTCCAAAGCCTAATTTTGCATTGATGTTTATCTTCTCTTGTGGTTGATCTTTAAATAGTGGTGGTCTGCATGATTGTGCTGCATCATATATGAGTGGTATTACCTGATCATGTGTTATGTTAAGTGATGGATCTACATCTGTTATTTTTACTTGTTTTTTTTGTGAAAATATTCCTGGATATAATCTGGCATATGATGCAAATGGTGTTAGAAATAGTACTATTGCATCGTTTCGTCCACCACTTTTAATTCCTTTAATACATTCTTTTACACATGGTGGGAATGCTTCAGGGTTATATGGTGTTGGTTTATCATCACTAAATGATCCTTTAGGTTGATTTTTATATTTTATTTCATCAGTTTTAACTTGTATTTTGCGTATTTCTTCAGCTGCCTGTTTCATTAGTGGATTTGGTTCAACTTGTTTTTTTGACATTTCATCTACATTTTTCATATATTCTTTCATGTAGTATGTTATATAGCTTGTTATGAGTCTTATTTTTATGAAGTTTCCAGCTACAATCTGGTAGATATCATGTGGTCTTCGTCCTTCTATTTTATCTGCAAATTGTTCATAGAAGTCATCATATTCTATGATAATACGACCATTAACAAGTAATAGTTTATTAAATTCAATATTACCTATTTGTAGAATTTCTTTTATATCATACCAGTAGAGATTAGATGTATCTGTTAGTTCATTAAGTATTACACTAAGTAGTTCTGGTGTATCTACAGCTATCTTTTCAAGACGTTGAGTTATCAGATCATGTTGCATCTGTAGTACTTCATTAGCCTCATATGAATCTGACCCATATTCCATTGCTATGATTTGACATAATAAATAAAATGATACAACATCATATTCATATAATTCTGGATTAAAAAGGTACTGATACTTTCTATGATCATAATCCTTTAATTTACGATTTAATGCCCATTCATACTTCTTTAGTGCTAGTTGTTTAATTGTTTCAGGTAATTCTTTTTTAAGTTCTTGATTTCTAGTCATTTCAATAATACTTTTTAATGTAGTATCAGGTTTATTGAGATTGTTTATATTTCCTAGTTTACTTACAATTTTCTTAGCTTCACTACTAAATGGATTTATGTATGATGTTTCTGTCATGATAGTTATAGTATATATTTTTTATACTATAAAGGTTAATTTATTCAAAAAATTAGAATATTTTCTTTTAATTAAATTAGGTTATACCATATATTTCAAATATAGAATAAAAAGTACGATTGTAAATATATATTGTAATAAATTCTAGTTAATTTAATATGCAATTAATTCTATAATATATTTATTATTTAATAAAATTTTATAACAAAACAATATATATACTAAAAAAAAGGGGAAAAGATATCTTTTAAACTTTAGATATATTATGAAAAAAAATAATTTTATAAACATAATTACTAAATTACTTATAAAAAAAAATGAGGAGAAATTAAAATAATGAGTAAATTATTCATATCATGTGCTCTACCTTATGCTAATGGTGCATGTCACCTTGGACATCTGCGTTCAACATACATACCGGCTGATATCTATGCAAGATATAATCGTATGAATGATGTTGACACCATAATGGTATGTTCAACAGATGAACATGGAACACCAATAGCAGTACGTGCAGAACAAGAAGGTAGAGATCCAAAAGAAATAGCAGACTACTACCATAAACTAATAGGTGATGACTTAAAAGCTGCTGACATATCACTTGATAGTTTTCAAAGAACAACCAACCCAAAACACTATGAAATAGCACAAGAATTCTTCACACACTTATATGCTGATGAATACATCTATGAAAAAATAATAGATCAGCTATACTGTGATAGTTGTAAACGAAGTCTTCCTGATAGATATGTTGAAGGAATATGTCCATACTGTGGATCTGAAGCTCGTGGAGATCAATGTGAAGGATGTGGAAGACACCTTGATCCAGTAGAACTTGAAGAACCACGTTGTCTAATATGTGGCTCAACACCACATATACAAGCATCAAAACAATACTACTTTAAACTTGAAGAATTCCAAGAACCATTAAATGAATGGATAAATGGAAACAACCACTTACAACCATACGTTAAAAACTTTGCACGTGAATGGATAAAAGATGGACTAAAAGACTGGGTAATGACTCGTGATATGAAATGGGGAATACCAGTACCAATAGAAGGAGAAGAAGACAAAGTACTATATGTTTGGGCTGAAGCATTTGAAGGATATCTATCATCAGCTGCAATATGGGCAGATGAACATGATAAAGACTGGCATGAATACTGGGATGATAAAGCAGTACATTTCATTGGAAAAGATATAATCTACCATCATACAATATTCTGGCCAAGTATGCTAATGGGACACCAAATGAAACTACCATACTCAGTAATAGGTGGAGGATACCTATCTCTTGAAGGTCAAAAAATGTCCACAAGTCGTGGATGGGTTGTATGGGTAAAAGACTTCCTAGAAAACTTTGATAGTGACATGCTAAGATATTATCTTACAATTAATGCACCATTAAATAAAGATACAGACTTCTCATGGGAAGACTTCCAAAGAAGAATAAACAATGAACTAACAGATAACCTTGGAAACTTCATACACAGAACATTTACATTTACAAAGAAATTCTTTGATAATAAAATACCAGAAATCACAACTATGTCAGATGAAGATAAAGCATTTGAAGAAGAAATCAAGTCACTACCAAAACGAGTATCAGATGCAATAGAAAACTTTGAATTCCGTGATGGTTTACTTGAAATTATGAACACAACTAAAAATGCAAATAAATACTTCAATGATAAAAAACCATGGAAAATGGTAAAAGAAGACATACAATCAGCACAAGCATGTCTATATCTATCCAATCAACTAGTACACACACTAAGTATTGTACTAAGACCATACTTACCTGAAACTGTAGCAAAAATCAGAAAAGTACTAAATATGCCAGAAGACTACACACCAGGATTTATGAAGTATGATGAAAGAACACCAGATGTACTATGGGATGAAGCAACAAACTTCCTACCATCAGGATATGAAATAGGAAAAGCAAAACCATTATTTAAGAAAATTGAAGATGAAGTTATAGAAAAACAACTAGAAAAACTAGCAAAACTAGAAGAAGAAGTAACACAAGAAGATGAAAAAGGAGATGAAAAAATGAGTGAACTTATAACAATAGATGAATTTGGAAATGTAGAATTAGTAGTAGGACAAATTAAAGAAGCAGAACGTATAGATGGATCAAAAAATCTATTAAAAGTACAAGTAGATCTAGGAGATGAAATACGTCAAGTAGTAGCAGGACTAGCACAAAAATATGATCCAGAAGAATTAGTAGATCGTAAAGTAATAGTAGTTGCAAACCTTGAACCTGCAAAACTCTTTGGTGTAGAATCAAATGGAATGTTACTTGCAACAGATAGTATGGAACTTCTAACAACAGAAGGAAAAGTAGGTGAACATATAAAATGAGCGAATTCTTAGTGACACAGAGTGAAAAATTTCTTAAACAAATACAAAAAAAACCAGTAATTGCAGAAAGTATCGAAGACTTTGAAGGTTTCTTTGAAAACTACAGCTATCTAAAATCAAATCTAAAAAAACTACAAATAACACGTAACAAAATGGAAATACGAGGATTCACATCCCCATACAGTGCCCTTAAACGTTACGGAAAAGGAAATAGTTCAAATAATGGAGATATAATTCCAGATGATGTATATGACCAGTCACGTCATGCACAATATTTCCACACAAAAGCATCAAATAAGAAAAACATTCTAGATCAGGTAAAATCTGCTATTGCATCACATAAAATAGCAATAGGTCACTTAGAAGAATATGCTCAAATCACATGTAAAAAATGTGGACAAAAATATAAGAAAAATACAATTGAAGATATCTTAAAATATGATGAAGATGAACTAGAAGTAATTAACCATGAATGTAGCAATTGTGGATCATCCGAATTTGAGCTATCACACAACCCTAATGGAATATACCGACTTGAACTTATAAAGTATCTTCCATTAGGTGGTGAATATCTTCTTAAACGTTCCCAACTTACCAACTACAGCCTTGAAGCTTACCGTAAAATCATAAAAATTATGCGTCAAGAAAAAAGAGGACGTGTAAAAAGTGTAACAGTAATTGCAAAAATTAAGGATGAAAAAACAGGTAAATGGCAATCTAAGAAGGTAAATATTGACTATGCAGATGAATCCAACTATGAACTAGAACTACGTAAAAGATATGGTCCAAATGTCCGTATTGAACTTCTACAATTCCATCATAAAAAGCCATCATTAATCAATGATAAATACGTACAAAACGCACTTGCAATAGCATACTTGCAATATTCAGAAAATATTGTAAATAAAGAAATTAACAATATAATACCACGTAGTATTTCAAATATGCAACGTATCCATACATACAACCAACTTACTGAGGAAGCTCGTAAAGATGCAGGTCGTCTTGCACGTGAGGCTGAAGAACGTATAGAACTTGAAGAAGAACTTCAGTATGTTAAACTTAAAAAAGTAAATCTTATGAATAAAGATCATGTACTTGATCGTAACTTACAAGAAGATCTTAAAAAACAAGCCGAAATAAAAAAACATTACTACATTGAAACACCAAATATCCTAATATTATGGGATATCTTCAAGTATTATCTTAGTACATCAGAAACACGTCGAAACAACTATGCAGGACCATTCCCAAACCTTCGTGCAACACTAGATTCAAACCAGCTTAAGGTATTTGATAATGTATTTGCAAAAGATGTTGTTGATCTTCTAAAAGATAATGATGAAAACATTGATGTAATAAATAATATGAAAGAAACAATGCAGTATAAACGAGAACTTGAAAATAAGAGTAAAAACTTACATCTTAAAGCACCACAACAAGTATATGGAGCAATAGCTCTTAATAATAAGACAAACATGTCACTTAACCATGCAGCAGAACTACTCTATGTAGATCCTGAAGAAGCTGCAAAAGAAAAGGCTTCTTTACAGAAAATTGAAAAGCCATCAACAAATAAGGCTAAAAAGTTCTTAGAAATAATTAACAAATAAGAAAAAAAACATAGAAACACAACTAAAAAAAAATAATATAATTAATAAAATGAGGGACTCTAATGAGTTCAAAAATACATGTTAATAAAACCTTAACATCACGACTTATTATTGAGATACTCGATAATAATCCTGATCTTGAAGAAATTGAATGTCCACAAAGTCTATATGAAAGAACATCAGAAACATATCTAGATGCACTAGGAGAACTAGGTATAAAAATTTCAGTAATAGAACAACGAGGACGTCCAAAAAAATACGATGAAAATCTAAAATCACAAATAAATAGCATGATTGATGAAGGACTAAATCCTAAAGCAATAGCTAAAAGATTACATATAGATGTAAAAACAGTATACTATCTGAAAAATAAGAAACTAAAACAAGGTCTAAAATCTAAGTATTCAGATGAAACCAAACGTGAAATCTTTGAACTACGAGAAAATGATGTATCAGTAAAAACCATATCATCACTTCTTGATATACCAGTACGTACCATCTATTATATTCTAAAAAATGATAAGAAAAATAATCCCAATATAGAAGGAGAAAACTAATCATGCAAATATCACAACTTCTCCTAACCTCTGGATTATGTGGACTAATAGCATTTATCATGACATTTACAGTGATGCCACCACTAATACGAAGACTTAAACAGGCAAACATAGTAGGACATGATATACATAAATTCACAAAGCCTGAAGTTGCAGAAATGGGTGGTATAGGAATACTATTTGGTTTTGCAATAGCAATAATGGTGGGAGTATATCTATACCCTGCATGGCAGAGTCAACTTACAATATCTCTTATTGTAATACTACTAACTGGTATTATTGGAATGGTTGATGATCTAATAATGCTTACATCAAAAGAGAAATTATTACTTCTCTGGATTGCAGGTCTTCCTATTATGTGGGTTACACCACCAAATGTTGGAATTCTTTACATGATAAGTATTCCTATAGCTGTAAGTATAGCATCAAATCTTACAAATATGCTTGCAGGACTTAATGGTATAGAAACAGGACTAGGTGTAATAGCACTTACAAGTCTTACACTTTCATGTATAATAATGAATAAGTATGATGTTGCAATCATATCTTTTTCTATGCTCGGAGCACTTGTAGCATTCCTATTTTATAACAGATATCCTGCTAATGTATTTCCAGGAGATGTTGGAACACTTATAATAGGTGCATCTATTGCAATAATAGCATTTATTGGACGTGTTAAAATAATAGCATTCATAGTTCTAATTCCAAATATTATAGATGGAATATTAAAACTTAAAAGTGCAGGTGTAATGGAACGTCAAAACCATAAACCAACAATAGTAAAAGAAGATGGGATACTCATAGCACCAAGTGGAGGATTTAACTCCTTAATTAGATCTGTACTTAAAAAGCCAATGCGAGAAAAACAAGTAGTTCACATAATATGGTTAATAGGACTACTATTCGGACTTTTAGGAATTATAATTGCATATCTAAGTAAAGGAATGCTAATTTAATCATACTTTTATGAACTAAACACCCCCCCCTTTTTTTAACTATTTTTTTCTTTATTTTTTAAGATAATAAATGTATAAATACTAATAATATTATACCCATTGTATTTCTTCGGTTTTTATTTGGTAGTTATTTGAGTATGCAGGTTCATAGTATATATTGCTTGTTTTTTTATTGAATGTTTGCATTATGTTTTTTCGTATATAGTAGTTTATTCGTGCTGATGCTTTTTGTTTTTCATTTGTATTTAGTGTTGTTGTGTGTGCTTTTGTATGTATTTTAATTGTGTTGTTTTTTGTTTTTGTTGTTGTTATTTGTATTATTTTTATTTCATTTGATGTTAGTAGTTTTAGGTTTTCGTTGTAGTATGTGTTGTATGTGTCGTTGTAGTATATTGCGTATGCATTTTTATCAGCTCCATTTTGTGCTCCTATTTGTGCTGCGTTTTGTATTGTGTTTTGTTCGTTTTGATCTATTATTGTGGTGGTGGTTATGGTTGTGATGGTGATTATTATGATGATGGTTAGCATGTATTCTAGTGTTATTTGTCCTTTATTATTCATGGTGTTTTAATTTTTATTATGTTATTTTTTATGAGGTTTTATTTTTATTCATCAAGTATGTATATTGTTTTGTTTTTTGTTTTAAATTGATATGTATTTCCAGGTGTTAGTATGTGTTTTTTGGGTTTTATATTTGTTTTTTGTAGTTTACTTGAGGCGATTTGGTAGTGGCTGTTAATTGATATGTGTGTTTCATTTATAATTAGTATGTAGGTTTCATTGTTGATTTTATCAGGCATTGTGTATGTGGTTATATATCCTTCAGGGCGTGTGTTTTGTGTGTTTATAATTTGTGTTATGTCATCTACTAATAGGCGTGCTTGTTTTCTGTTTTGTGTTTCATCTATTATTTCATATTGTTGATAATTTAAGTTTATTATTGTAGTTAAAAATATGAGTATTAAGATGAGTGTAATTATTAGTTCTATGTTTATAAATCCTTTCTGGTTTTTCATAATATATTTTTCTTATTTATTATTTATGTTTAAGATAAATATTAAATATTACATGTTTTATATATAATATATGAAAATAAATAAACATTGTTAATAATTTTAATTTAATTTATGAAAAAACAAATACAACACGAAGTACTAATAAAATTTATAGAAACAGAAAATCCAAGACAACTTGATAATATGCTTTATAATTTTGAAAAACATCTTGATGAACTTAAATATGAATACTTCCTAAAAGAAACAGAAAATCCATTCATATACTTTATTGAATATCCAAAGCCTAATGAACTAATTAAAATAACAAATACAGAAAATCTAAAAATAGAAGATATAAAAGAAGTAACCTGTACAATAAATAATCTTAATCATATATCATACACAATAATTGAAAAAATCAGATACAAAATAACACCAACAGACACATTTAAAATAAATATACACAAAGATTCATACATCCCATATGAAAACATAATAAATACACATACAGAAATAACAAATGCAATTTGTAACATTCTCTATATTAGCGAATCTAGTAATGATCCAACATGGGATATTAACATACATCTAATAGGAGAATTATGTGCTATTAGTATAAAACGTTCAAATAAAAATAGAAATAAGTTTAGCCAATACACATTCACATAAAACTCTAAAAAAATTGAAAATTTCAACTTATTTCTAAAAATAGTATAAAAACAACACCAGCAATAGAACAAATTAAAACAAGGGAAATAAAAATAAAATACTAGATTTAAAGTCCTGTAGATAAAGATATCATATGTGCAGGACTCTTTTTTTTACCTAAATTTGGAGTTATAAAAATCAATTACAAAAAAAAGTATTATTCATTAAAGAATTTTTATCGATATTATAAAAACATTGGAAAAAAAAAGAAATTAAGGTAAGTATATTACATGATAAAATTATTTTTCTCACTCTTTTTATGTGAAAAAATGATAATGAAGAAAAAAGATTTTTTTTATACTACTTCTCTTTTTTTTATTCATCATTGTTACTATTTTCATTTTTCATTTCATCAAGTACGTTGTGAAGATTCTCCTCAAGCATTATAATTTGACTTCGACTTGGAAGATTTTGATCAACTTGTAATATTTTAAGAATTCTAGGATCATTAATAGCAGAAAAACCCATTTCTTTCACATAATTATTAAGTTTATTACGTAGCTTTTTATCTTCTATTTTTTCAGGATCTAAGCCCAGGTATCTTGGTAGTTTATTTGATGATGGAAAAACTGTTACACCACGTATACGATCACGGATATTTTGTCGTCTGTCAATTATTGTATAGAAGTCATCAGATAAGTCTGAATCCATGAATGGTACTCCTACATCACTTAGTGATATTACTTTTTCATCTGAAAATGATAGTGGTGTATCTATATTATCTGGGAATCTTGATGCTATTGTTCCCCCACTTCTTTTAACTTGTGGACCTTCACCAATATATAATCCTGCCCCTACTATTGCACTACGTACTGGACTTGCTGCTGTGTATGTTAGTATTAGTGCTGTTGGTGTTAGGAATTCTTTAAGTTTTTTAAAAAAGTCAATTGAGTATAACTCTGGTGATTTTGATGGACTAAATGGGTCAAGAAATACTGCATCATATTCTTTTTCTGGTGCATTTTTAAGATATTCTCGGGCATCACATACATGGATATTAATTGTTATATTTTGTGGAAGACTACTTAGTACTTTGTTAAATTGTAGATATTCATGTTCTATTAGGTAGTTTTCTATTACTTTTTTAATATAACTGTGTGATTCACATATGTTAGGTACAAATAGTGTTGCTGCTAGTGTTTCTATTGATGATTCAACCATGTCAATTTCAATTCTTACATTACTATCTTTCAGATAGTCAAGTACTGCTGATGCATTATATCCTATTCCACTACAAATATCTAGTACTTTTATTACTTCTGCACCTTCATCTGCTAGTTCTTTTAATTTTGATGGTATTACAAACTTTTCAAATGCTTCTGTTCTTGCACCATGTATACTATGTAGTGTTTCTGATTGGTTTTCTCTTTGTTCTGATAGTAGTGTGTATGATCCATCCTCTGTTTTTATGAAAAATCCAGCCATTTCATCAGAATATAAATCACGTGCATCTTTATGTCCATCTGATTCTAATTCAAAGATTTCCTGTACTGTAGTTCTTATACGATCCAAAATTTCCAACCTTGAATCCTGTTGATCATCGACCATTATATATTCACCTTAATTTTTATTAAAAAAATCCTTAATTCATCATAACTTCCTAACAAAATTTTTTTTTAAATTGTTATTATAGGAAATTATCTTTTTCCAGTTCTTTTTTTTATTTTGTAAGATTCCTATTTTATAAAAGTTTAAAAAAAAATAAATTAATTATAAAAAAAAATTTTATACCCTTAAATTAAATTCTTATAGTATTATATATTATCATCAATCATTATTAATAGTTAGTTTTTTTAATCATACACATTTTTTTATCATAATATGAATATTATTAAAGTAAAGTGTTATTAATAATAAAAGTAATACATCAATATAATTAACACTATATTTTAAGGTGAAAAACATATGAATAAAAAACTACTTGGAGTACTAATAATAATAGCAGCACTGCTCATAGTTGGAGTCCCATACTATCAATCATACCAGGACAACCTATTATCTGAGCACTTCAATGAAACAATGAAAAATGCAAGCTCCATACAAGAAGGAATAACATCAACAATAAATGATTTTAATACTAAAAACTCAACAGATGCAGATACACTAATGACAACAATAAACAATCAACTAACTCCTGAATACTCAGAAGAACAACTTAGACTAAATGAATCAGCCATGTGTACAAGCAATGAAACAGAACATAAATACATAGACTTACAACTAAAACGAGTAACACTAGAATCACAATCATTAAATCTTACCGTAACATCACTAAATGCAATAGCACAATATGTACGCGGTGAAAAAAATGGAGAAGATGCACAAAACACACTAAATAAAGTACAAACAGATATGACAAACAATAATAACGAACTAAACCAAGTATACACAGATATACAAAACTTACTAAAAGAAAACCCAGATTTAGATAAAAAACTACATGACCTAAACCTAGCACCAGCATTCTACGGACAACCAGCAGCACAAAATATAACCAACACAACACAAAATATGACAACAGAAAACTCAACACAATAAGAGAGGATAAAATCCTTTAAAAATAATCCTCTTTTTACTAATTTTTTTTAAATAATATTACTCATACTACTTTTTTTTATTATTTTTAAATATTCTAATATTCTCGAATAATACTATAAACATTATATCAATTTAATAAAAAATGAGAAAAAATTTAAAAGTAGAAAAGGGAGGTTAAATAGGGATTATACATGTTTTATTATCTTTTTCCTTTAGGATGTGGTACTTGTTTTTTCTTATCATTAGCTTTAGTTCTGTTAAATTTATCTAGTTTATCTTTCCAGTTATGACGATTTATACCTTCTGAGTTAAAGCTAACTTTTTCTTCTGATTCTTTTTCTTTTCTAATATATGGTACTGCCTGATTTTCTGATATGATCTTAAATTCATGATCTTTTATTGATGATTTAACAGCCTCTACATTATTTTTATTATCATCATCTGTTTTTATTTCATCTACAGGTTTTGTATCTACAAGTTCATCTTGAAGTTCTTGTGTTTTATCAACAATAATTTCATCATCACTACTTGGCATATCAAGATTTATGACTCCTGTATCATCTACCACATCATTACTATCTGGCTGTATAATGGTTTCTATGTCATGTTCTACTATTATTTCATCACCACTACTATGAAATATTTCATCAGCTGATGGTATATTATCTGTTAGTATTATATCATCATCTGATATATTATTGTCTGTTAGTATGACCTCATCCTCATGTCTACTTTGGTTAATGAATTGTTGTGCTTGTTGTGAGAATTCTCCTTCATATTCTATTTCATCTTCTGTATTTTCATAGTCTATATAGAGATTTTCTTTAGGCTCTGTATGTTCTACTTTTGCACGTTTTGGGTGGAATGTTCTTTTAATAGCATCTTTAAATAGTCCAAATGAGCTTTTAAGACTACGTCCTACTTTTTTCTGTGGTTCTTCAAATGTGTTTGGATTTTCTGTTGCAATATTCTCTTCTATTATTGCATCACGTACATCTATTTTATCATCAAGCTCATCAATTATCTCTTCAACATCATGGAATGGATTTTTATTTGTTTTAATATAATTATTAAGCCAGAGACTAAGTGGATATTTATTAATATCTTCTATATTTATCCATTTATAGTCACTGTAGTTATGTGAAAGTATTAAATCACCATTGATGAAAACAGATTCCATTATTACAGTTAGATTTTTACTATTATATTGTGTGTAGTTTGTTATTCCAATAATTTCTTTTGGATAAATATAGTATCCAATCTGTTTTTGTACATTTTCAATTAATGCTTCATCAAAGCTTTCATCATCTGTAAGTGGTGCTCCTGGAAGATCCCATCGATCCTTATTATCTGTACGATTTTCACGAATTAAAAGTATTTTATCTTCATTATTTCGTATAATTGTCTTAACATACATGTTAAATTTTGACATAGTTTTTAAACATCCCTATATTTATTGTGTTAAAATAATTTATTTTATATGTATAATAGTTTTGTTTTATGATATTATTATTATTTTATATATGAAAATAAAAAAATTTTCTATAAAAGGGTGAAATTAAGTTGTTTAAATAAAAAAAAAGAAAAAGAATGTGAAAATTAAAAAAAAAAGTGTTTTTTTTAGTGTAAATAAGAAAGTGCATAGTTAATTACCCGTATTATAATTTCAATACCAAGACTTCCCATAGAATAGAAGTAAAAGAATGTAACAACACTCATCACATAACCTAAAATCATAAGATATGAATCATTTTCTATATTTGATACTAAAAGCAGTAATATTGAAACCGCAGGAAAGAAATCTGTGAAAGGAATTGGAAGTGGTAAAAATAATAGTATTGAAAGTATTATACACATGAAAAGATTAATCTTCTGAACTTTTGGATATTTAACCATCTTACCACGAGGTTTCACTATTTTTTCAATATATCCTAGTGCTTTTATTATAATATCAAATAATTTCTCAACAGTCTCATGACTAAGTTCATAATTTCCAACAAAATTTGGAAGATAAAAATGTTTGTTGAAAATTTCACACAAAGCAAGAAGTATTATAAGTATACCAAATGGTGTACTGCTTCCAGGAATTGAAAATGGAATAAGAAATGGAGCAATAAGAAGTATCATTATAAGTTCTCTTGCATCATAGAAATTAAATAATTGTTTTAATGTCATTTTTCCTTCTGGAAGTTGACTTTTTAATTGTTTAATTTTATCTGATGTATTTTCATACTTAATAACTTGAAGTTCATTCATAAAAACTTAATCCTCTCAAAAAAATTATTAGGTCTATATAGTCCATTTTTTTTTTGGGTGGTATAAATTATAAAATCAAATTAGTTTAAATGATTTTTTTATTTATTTTATATATAGTCTAGTATTTTTATTTATTATAATAATTATAAGTTCTTTTTCATTATATATTAATACTAAAAAAAATTGTTGTTTTAAATTATATAAAAAAAGTTGAAAATAAAAAAAAAGGGGAGGAGAGATTATTTGTGAAACAAATACTATTTTTCTATATGTAGTTTCCACGGTTTTGTAGTCTTTCTTCTTCAGATAAGTCGTTTATATCAATACCTGGCATTGCCTCTCCAAGATCTGTTGATACTTCAGCTATAAGATCTGCATCATCATAGTGTGCTGTTGCTTCAACTACTGCTTTTGCTACAAGTTCTGGATTTTCTGATTTGAAAATTCCTGATCCTACAAATACTCCATCTGCTCCTAATTGCATCATAAGTGCTGCATCTGCTGGTGTTGCTATTCCTCCTGCTGAGAAGTTTACAACTGGAATTCTTCCTTCTTCTGCTGTGAGTTTTACAAGATCACGTGGTGCATTAATTTCACGTGCTACTTGCCAGAGTTCTTCTTCTGTTTTATTTTCAATTTCACGTATTGCACCTTGTATTGCTCTCATATGTCTTACAGCTTCTACTACATTTCCTGTTCCTGCTTCACCTTTGGTTCTTATCATTGCAGCTCCTTCATCTACACGTCTTAGTGCTTCACCAAGGTTACGTGCTCCACATACAAATGGTATTGTAAATTGTGATTTATCTATGTGGAAGTCTTCATCTGCTTGTGTTAGTACTTCACTTTCATCAATCATGTCAACACCAAGGGATTCAAGTACTTGTGCTTCTACAAAGTGACCAATTCTTACTTTTGCCATTACAGGTATATCTACAGCATCCATTATTTCTATTACTTTTGATGGATCTGCCATTCTTGCTACTCCACCAGCTTTTCTTATATCAGATGGTACACGTTCTAGTGCCATTACAGATACTGCTCCTGCATCTTCAGCAATTGCTGCTTGTTCTGCATTTACAACATCCATGATTACTCCACCTTTGGTCATTTTTGCAAATCCTTCTTTTAGTACTTTTGTTCCATGTATCATGTTATTCATATTCTCCTTGTATATTTTATTTAGTTGTATTGTTTATTCTTTAAAATAATACTATTTTTTTAAATCTAATTATATAATGTTAATTTTGTTATTTTTAGAATTTAATATTTTTTAATTATCTCACCAATATCAATACTATCAATTGTTGGTATTGCCTCAGTTGCTCCTGATTTTGTGGTTGATTTTGCTGCAATAAAACTTCCAATAATACCAGATTCACGAAGTGTATAATCATTTAATAGTCCATATAGGAATCCTGCATTATATGCATCACCTGCTCCTGTTGTATCAATAGCATCAACAGGGAAAATATTAATATTATATTCTTCATCACCTTTTTTAATGTATGAACCATCTGTTGATCTTTTAACAACAAGAATTTCAACCATGTCACTTATCATATTAACAGCATCCTCTAATGTATCTCTTTTAGTAAGCATTAAAAGTTCTGTTTCATTAATAAGTAAGATATCTGTATGTTCTAGGAATTGATTCATAAATAGTGGTCCTCTTTGAATATAAATCATTCCTGGATCAAATGATACTTTCACATTACTTGGTAGTTTTTTTAGTACTTCAAGTTGTGTATCTATTGAATGAGTAGTATTATGTCCTACAAATGATGTAAGATGTAATATTTTTGTATTTTCAAGGTAATTAAGATCTATTTCATCATATGTAATATCATCATTACTCTTTGGTGTTACATATAATTTACGATCACCAGTTTTTGTTACAAATCCTATTACTTCACCTGTTTCACCATCACTATCAACAAGTAAATGTTGTGTATCCACATTATTATCTTCTAAGTATTTTTGCATCATAGTAGCATTTGAATCATTTCCCACTTTTCCAATATATCCTGTGTTTAGTCCTAGTTTTGCAATTCCTATTATAGTATTTGCTGCTGAACCCCCACATGACTTAGTTTCATAGTTAATAAATGTTTCACCATCATTTGGAGCATAATCATCTACATTACAAAGTCTATCGATATTTAATGCTCCCCATCCTATTATGTCAAATTTCATTATCTATAAGTCCTCCACATTATTTTTTTTTTATTAATTTCCTATATTTTTTTATATATTAATAGATAAAAAAAAGAAAAAAAAGGGGATTTTTAAGTTATTTCATACTTTTTTTCTGGGAGATCAAATTAATGGTAATTAGTCATCACCTAGTACTTCTTTTAGGTAGAATTTGAATTTTCCAAGACTTCCACCATAATTTCCTGCTGATACTTCAATTATACCATTTACATCATCAAGTGCTTCAATTCCTCGTTTAAGTGCTTCTTTAGCATCTTTTACTGTTAATGCATTTATTACTATTTCTGGTATATATTCTATTCCATCTTTTACTTTAGATTCATCACCTAGTACTTCTTTTAGTGATGGACAGTATGGATGATTTGTTGTAGGACCAATTTCAGGGTAATTTGTTTCAACTTTAGATCCTGCTGAGCATATGTCAAATGGTGTACATACTCCATCAACTGTTGCTATTGCATCAAGTGCTTTATATCCACCTTTAAGTACAGCTTCTTTTGATGAACAACAATACCAGAAGTTAACACCCATAATACCTTCCATACATCCAAGTTTTTGTTCAATATAGAAGTCTGGTACACAAATTGGTACACGTATCATTGTTCTTTCATCTATTGTTTCTGTCCATTCATATCCATCTCCACAATGTCCAACATGTTCTGTTGTATCAATATAGTCAAATGGATCAATTGATGCATCAAATATTTTAACAAATGGTTTTACAAGTATATCTTGTCTTATTCTAAATGATAGTTCTTTATCAAATTTATCTAAGTCTTTTGTATTATACCAAAATTGTATGATTACACCTGGTCTGTTATCAGGTGTTTCATCTTTTGATAGGAATCTTTCAACTCCTGATTCTGTTCTTCCTATTACAGTTCCTGGTGTTGCTGTTGCATCTGCTGCTATTTTATCAATTGTTCTTTGATCTTCTGCTGTTACTATCATTCTTATACATGTTCCTGTGAATGCTTCACAGTATGTATCATCTATTTTAAAATTCATATGCTTTAAATCCTCCACATTTATTATTTATTACTTATTTTTTTATCTGATTAAAATTATTCTATTTTTTTTATCCTAGATTTGATATATTTACTCCACGAACCTTATTTCGTGTTTGTTTACTTTCATCTACCAGATCATTTATCTTATTTTCATCTACTAATTTTATTGATGGTTTTGAAAGTAGTAATTGTTGTGTTATATAATTATCATCCATATTAGATAATATCGCACCTAGTGGGTCATTATTATATTCATAGATAAATTCATACACACCTGTTGTACCATTATCTTTGAAGATATTTGCAATTACTGCAAGTATCAGGTTATTATCTGATGCAATTGATATGTTAGCAGCACTTATTGAGTGTATGTTTCCATTAAATGATATTGCAATACCATCATTTTCATTTGCATATTCTAATGCTTCAACATCTGTTATACTATCTCCACTATACATCAGATTTTCTGGTTTATAATTATTTTTCTTGATAATATCTTCTATTGCATCACGTTTTCCTATTCCACCTACAGGCTTAACAGATTCAATTAACTTATTAATTGGCATTTTAGATATTATATCATCAAATATATGATTTAGGTTTTCAAAGCTTGAATCAAGTAATATGTTTTGATAAATGTCAAGTAGTTTATCCTGATCATTCATATCTAATTCATACTCATCAAGATTTAGTATTGTTGAATATGTATTATTATAGTTAAAACCTGTCTTTGTGCATAAAGCTTCAATATACTGATTATAGCTTGTACTTACAATGTATGATGGCATTAGTTGTTGTACATATTTAATTGTTGTATATGCACCATCAATCATGTGAATATGATCTTCTGAAAATTCAATCAAGTCACGCTCTGTAAGTGCATAAGCCTTGAAAAATGGTAGTATTAAGCGTAGTGTACTTCCTGCCATGTAGTTTGGTATTTGTTTTTCAACAAGTATATCATCATAATTACTTAGTATGCTGAAAAATTCTCCACCATCAGGTAAGAAGAAGTCTGCTATTTCATAAGCATTATCATTTATTGATAAAGGTCCTTCACAATCAGTTACATAAAATTTGTCCATAATATATTAGAACTCCCCTAGATTATTTATTTTTAGGTCAATTTTTTTTTAAATCTTTTTTTTTATAAATAAAAATAAAAGAAGATGTGAATCTATAATTCTTTCTTTTTATAAAAAATAAAAAAAATTTTTTTATATTATATACTTATCTATATTAAAAGATAGATATTAATTTATAATAAAATATTTCAACACTCAAATTAATTAAGAAAAAAATAAGTTTGAAATTATAAAAAAAATACACAAAAAACAGGAAATTTTTGATATTTATGAAAATAGTTAATAAGATTATAAAAGCAGCACTCATCATAATACTTATATTAGCTATTGTTTGTGTATGTTACATGGTAGTTAACCCAAATCAGGGTGAAGGATATACAGAATTTTATATTCTTGATCATAACAATAATACAACAGACTATCCTACCAATGTATCCCAGTATTCAATTGAAAAAATAAATATTGGAATAAAAAACAAAGAAAATGCGAAGATGAATTATACAATAGTAATAAAAAAAGATGGATATATTCAAGCTATGTATAATAAAACACTGCAAAATGACCAAGAAGAAATAACACCATACTATCTTACATCAACATCAAACATTGGTGATAATCAAGACCTTAAAATAGAGCTTTATAAAGGTAATACTACAAGTGTTTATAGAACACTAAAACTTAAATATAACGTAGTTTAGAAGCATAATTTATTTTAATAATTAACAATTAAAAGAATAATATAAGAAGAATAAAGAATTAAATAAGATGACACGAGGGCTAATTATGAACGACATAAAATGTGTTGTTACAGGTGGTGCAGGATTCATAGGATCACATATCACTGAAACACTAATTGACAATGGAGTATCACAAGTAACAATCATCGACAATATGACAACAGGCAATATAGAAAATTTAAAAGACTTAGATCACGATAAGATACAATTAGAATGTGCAGATATTACAACTACTGATTTAAAAAGTATATTTTTAGGACATGACTATGTATTTCACGAAGCAGCACTAATAAGTGTACCTGAAAGTATAAAACATCCAACAAAAACAAATGAAGTAAATATAAATGGTTCATATAGAGTACTTAAAGCAGCATGTGAATCAGGAATCAAAAAGGTAATTTCAGCATCCTCTGCAGCGGTCTATGGAGAGACAGACATATTACCAAACACAGAAACACTACCACTAAAACCACTCTCACCATATGCAGTATCAAAATCAATGCTAGAATTATACTCATACACATTTACAAACACATACAACCTCCCAACAGCATGTCTAAGATATTTTAATGTATTTGGACCACGACAAAACAGTGAATCAGCATACAGTGGAGTAATACCAAAATTCATATCAGCACTCATAAACGACAAACAACCAATAATATACGGAGATGGAGAACAAACCAGAGACTTCATATACGTAAAAAACATAGCAAAAGCAAACTATGAAATGATAAACAACGATGCAACAGGAATATTTAACATAGCACACGGAAAAACAACATCAATAAACCAACTACTTGAATACATATGTGAAATAATGGGATATGACTTCAACCCAAAATACATGCCACGACAAGATGGAGACATTATAAACTCAGTAGCAGACATAAGCAAAGCAGAAGAAGAATTTGGATTTAAAAGTGAACACGACTTTAAAAAGGAACTAAAAGAAACAATAAACTACTACGTAAATACAATGCAAAACTAGATAAAAAAAAAACGTAGTATTTACATCTCCACCACTAATTTTTTAAAACACTTAATTATTATTAACACTTCTTTTTATTATTAAAAATAAATTTATATTAATTATTTTTTACAAAAAATTATAATAACAAACTATAAAAAAAATGAATATACACTCACACCCCCTTTTTTTCAATAAATGGGAAGAAAAAAATTGATAATACAAAATTTTTTATTAAAATAAAAATAAAATAAAATGGGAAATTCTACATAACATGTCAAGACTAAAACAATTTCTTAAAACAAGTGAGTATAGAAAAATTCTTGAAAACATAGTCTCACTAACAGGATTACAGTTTGCAAGCTACATACTACCACTTATAACATTACCATATTTAACAATGGTACTAGGACCTGAGATGTTTGGATTAACCCAGTATGCAATATCACTTATCACATATTTTCAAATAGTAACAGATTATGGATTTAACTTATCAGCAACACGTGAACTTGCAATAAAACGTGAAGATAACAAAGAAGTATCAAGAATATTTAGTAGTGTAATGTTTATTAAATGTATGCTAATGATACTAACATTCATAGTACTCATACTTATTGTACTATTTATTCCAAAATTTAGTGAAAACTATCTTATCTACATCTTAACATTTGGAATGGTAATAGGATACATGCTCTTTCCAACATGGTTTTTCCAGGCAATGGAATATATGAGATATACAAGTATTCTAAATATTATAGGAAAACTAATATATACAATTGCAATATTCATATTTATACATAATACAAGTGATTACATTCTTGTTCCTGTAATAAACTCAATAGGACTTATTATTGTAGGAATTATAGGATTATATATGGCTATTAGAAGATTTAATATTAAACTTCAAATACCAAAGCTAGATGATATTAAATATCAGCTAAAAGAGGGATGGCATGTATTTATATCAACTGTATCAATAAACTTATATACAACAACAAATACATTTCTACTAGGTTTACTTACAAACAACACTATGGTTGGATACTACTCAATTGCTGAAAAAATTGTACTAGCAGCAAATGGACTACTAACACCAATATCTCAGGCATTATATCCATATGTAAGTCGAAAAAGTAGCAAATCTAAGACTATAAACATACAATTTATACAAAAACTTACAAAACTTATGGCAACTGTAGGATTAATACTATCATTAGTCATATTCATATTTGCAAAACCAATAATAATATACATATTTGGAGATGCATATACAACTTCAATAATATTACTTGAAATACTCTCAGCTCTACCATTCATTGTAGCACTAAGTACAGTCTTTGGAGTTCAAACCATGCTTACACACAACTACCAGAAAGCATTTAGTTCAATAACACTCCTTGGTGGAATAATAAATATAATACTAGCAATAATACTAATAACAATATATGGAGTAATAGGAATAGCAGTATGCTTTGTAATAACAGAATCATTCATAACAATAGCAATGCTAATATTTCTACAAACACATAACATTAAAATAATACCCACAAAAAAAATTAAAATCAAATAAGAGCGTGAAAAACTAATCCCCTCCTAATTTATCTTCTTTTTATAATAAACTTTTATTTAACAAAACCTACCAATGTTCATATTTTATAGTATATTTCTATGAGTTTATACCTTATTATTGTATAACTTAAAGTAGTTAGTTAAGCGTTAAATATTCTATTTATGATGAATTCATAGTTTTAGAGAAAAAAACAATTAAGAAAAGATAGGAAATTTTAGAGAAATATTATAAAATATTTTCACATAAAAATCCATAACCGGGGGGGGGGGGTAAGAATAATTTGAAAAGAAATAAATTGTAAAATGCCCCATTACTTCTATAGGCATTATCATTTTATAACCTATGATTTAATATAATATTTAACTATTCATGTTATGTTTAGTTTTAATTAAATTTTCTTGAATTTTATCATATTTTTTTAGAATGATAAAATTGAAAAAAGAAAACTTAATTATGTATTTTTTAATTATTTTTGGAGGAAAATGATTTTTTATGAATAAGAATGGTAAGTTTTTATTCGTAGGATTAATACTACTATTTCTTTGTATATCAATAGGAGCGCTCTCAGCAACTGATATAAATGACACAACAACCATATCAGATAACACAGCTGATAATACTCATGATATGATAAGTAGTAAAATTGTAAAAACATCACAAGATGTTAAAACTACAAATAAAAACCCAACTAAAAAAACAAAACAAGCAGATAAACAAACCAAAAAAGAACAAAGAACAGAAATTTACACAATAGACAACTATGAAACACTTAAAAACTCCTGGAATAACATCCAGGAAAATGGAAACAACGAAACACAATATACAATAAACATAAAAAATGGAAAATACTTATTTGAAGAAGAACTCGAAGCAAAACCATCAAATGACACACGTTACATAACAGTTAATGGTCAAGATATGAATAAAACAATATTAGATGGACAAAATAAGACAAGACTCTTTAATCTTAACAATACAAACCAAGTAATAAAATTTAACAATATCACATTCACAAATGGACACAGCACTGATGGTGGAGCAATATATGATAATTCAATAACCATCTATAATAACACACAATTTATAAATAACAAAGCTTCTAATAACATTAATTCTACTTCTTGTGGTGGAGCAATAAGTATAAGATCAAATACTTCAATTTATGATTCAAAATTCATAAACAACAGTGCTTCAACTATAACCGGATATGTTAGAGGAGGAGCTATTTATAGTTATTCAAATTCTATAATATATAATTGTGACTTTATAAATAACAGTGTAATAGACTTAGAACCAGAACATTATTATCAATCAGGTAATGGTGGAGCAATTTGTACAGGAGGTTCATCTAGCGTAATTATTAATATTACATTCTGTGAATTTAGAAATAATAAAGCAATTTCAAATATATCAAGATCATCTAAAGGATGTGGAGGAGCTATCTTTAATAATGATTATAATGCTTTAAATATCAATAATTGTAATTTCTTTAATAATTCTGGAAATTATGGAGGAGCAGTAGGACTTTATAATGGTGCAAATTATGGAAAAATAAGTCCTAATCTCATAGGTTGCATTTTTGAAAATAACACAGCCATCACAAGTGAACCAAATATTTTTAAATCATTTTCTGGTTCAACAAAGCTAAATATTGGTTCAGTTCTATTCATGGATAATTCAGAACCTTCTATACTAGAAGCTATGGCAAATGGTAAAAAATTACCAGTAATTAACCAAAAAACAAAAAATATAACAATTTACTGTTTAACTGATACAGATGATTATTACGGCCCTCTTACTAATCTTGGACGAGGTCAATCATTACAGTTAAAATCATCAAGTAACCTTATAAACACAACAGAACTTAAATTTACACCTGAAAACAGATATAAACTTACAATAGATACTAGCAAACTTCCAGAAAACCATGAAAACATAACATTATATATAGAAAATATAGAAGTTGCAAAAATAGTATGGGATCATAGCAATGTTGAATTTAATAATATTACAGCAAAACCAGGAGATAAAATAGTATTAAATGCTACATTTAAAACATCAGATAATAAATATATACCAGATGGAAAAGTTGCATTTAAAATCAATGGAAAAACAATAGGACATAGTAACATTAAATTAGGTACAGCAAAACTAAACTACACAATACCAGAAAACTACTCAGCAAAAGACTACATACTAACTGTAACATATGGTGGAAGCAACCAATTTATAGAAGCACGCGTAAATTCAACACTAAAACTTGAAAAACTCGCTACAAAAACAAATCTAACAACAAGTATTGATGGAAATACACTTAAAATAAATGTAGATCCACGTGATGAAAAAGGAAACACAGTAAAGACTGGAAAAATATGTGTAAAAATTGAAGGAAAAACACTACAAAACCTAAAAATAAACGGAAAAACCCAAGTAAACTTCACAATACCAAAAAGTTGGAACAACCGTCAAATAAAAGTATTAGCAATATATGGAGAAAATAATAATCATAAAGAAAGCAGAATAGAAATAAAAACAAAACTAATACTACCAAGTACAAAAACAACAAAAACAGATGAAGTAATAAATAACTACTATGTATCAGATCAAACTGGATCAGATACAAACAGTGGAACTCAAGATGCACCATTTAAAACAATACAAAAAGCTATAGATACTGTAAATAATAATAAACAATCAGCAACCATATACCTAGATGGAAACTTCAAAGGAGTAGGAAATACAAACCTTACAGTACCAGGAAACCTTCATATAAACTTTATAGGAGTAGGAAATTCAAGTATAGATGGAGAAGTAAACTATACACTTAAAGAAGAACTTTCAGATGGTGAATACTACTGGGGATCAGGAATAGAATGGCATCCATATTCAAATGGAAAAGGTAACTGGGCTATGAGTATAACACAAGGTAATGGACTTATAACAATATCCAATTTCACAATTAAAAACTGTTGGAATGAAGGAGGAGCAAGTATCGCTGCATATAAAACAGCAACAGTTGATAACTATGGTAACTTAGCAGTAAATAATGTGAGCTTTATCTTTAATCATGGTGGAGTAGGAGCAAGTATAAGAAACAATAAAGGAGCAAACATTAATATTACAGATAGTCTCTTTGAATCAAATCGTAAAGGAGCAACAACTGGAAACTATGGAGCAGGAATATATAACAATGGAACATGTTTAATAATAAACAGTACTTTCCAGAAAAATCTTGCACGTTGGGGAACAATAACAAACGATAAAAACCTAACAATAATAAACTCAACAATACGTGACAACAGAGGATATGATGGAGGAAGTTCATATAAATCAGGAAGTGGAATAGCAATAAATACACAAAATAGTAATTTCTTTGAAAGTATTAGTCTTAGTGGTATTAATACAATAATTGATGGATGTTACTTTACAAATAATGATCAAATTGATATTTATGGTGATTTAAGCCAAAATACTATTATAAATAACGTATTTGATAAATCAACTGGTATAATATTTAATGGAAATCAAAGTTTCATAATCAACATTACAAATAACACAATTGACTCACCTGTAGCATCAAATATATATTCAACTCTTTCAAACACAAATCCATACATAGTCACATTTAAATTATTAGGTGATTATAAATACTACATTAATTCAAATAAAGTTTTAAATGTAAAAGGTTCACAATCAAGAGCTATGGAATTTAGTGGACATGATTCTGTAATAACAAACAATACATTTACACGTGCAGTTACAGTATCAGGAAATAACAATATAATTTCAGGAAATAATATTACAACAAGTATTGATGATTTCACAATAGAATTAAAAGATTATAAAAATAATACAATATCAGACAACTATCTTGAATCTAAAATTCTTAAAGGAAACAGTGCTGTTAACTATACATCACTTACAAATAAAGTTGAAAATAACAAACCAGAAGTTAAGGAAATAGAAGTAGATGATAAAACATTTTATAAATTCTTTGATGATGATGGAAACTTACTCGATTCATATAGTGAAATTGAACAAATACAAGTTATAGGATCACTTAATAATAAAAATATGAACTTTAACAAACCAATAAGTATCGTTCAAAAAGGAAAATTCACATCATACAATGTAACAATAAAAACAACAGCAGATATTGAACTATTATCATTTAACATTACAAATACAAACCAACAATCTATACTAACATCAAATAACAATGCACAAGTTAGAAATACATACTTAGTAACAGATAATGAATATACTATCGTATTAAATGGAGAAAACAATACAATTGAAAACAACACACTTGTTGCAGATATTCTAGTTGGAAATGAAGCAGTAAAAACTAGTAAAATAAACAATATAACATTGAATGTACCAACATATAAAAACTATGTATTATCAAATGGTAACTTTAACATATACTTTAACACAGATGGAACAATAAAACAATTAGCTTCAGAAGATGATATTCATTTCTTAGTAAATGGAACATTAACAAACAAAAATATGATAATTTCAAATAATAAGAATATAACAATAACAAATTATCATAATAATGCAAAATTAGTTAATACTACAATAAAAGCTGAAGATGGATCAACACTCAACATGAGTTATATAACAGTTGAAAATAATAATGATAAAACAGCAATACAACTTGGAATTGGAGATCATAAAATAAACAATTGTAATATCACAACAAATGCAAACTTTGTAGATATAAATGATGCAAATACAGTTGAAATAAACAATAATAATATAAAAACAACAGGAAAAAACAATATAACAACAATAAACATAATATCATTAAAACAAACAGCAACAATAACATACAATAATTTTACAGGTAATTCACAAGTAATTAAAACAACAAATAGTCAACCAGCAATAATAATTATAGATCATAATACAATAACAACAAACTCAAATAAAACAATAGCAATAGAATTAGAACACCAAAAAGCTTCAATAACATATAATACATTAAATATACTAGGAGTAAATTCAGTAGGATTTAAACTAGCCAACACAAGTTATAATAGTTCATATCAAGATTTCTTCAGATATAATTCTATAACTATCAATAATGAAAATTCTACCGGAATAATACTAGCAAATAATACTTTATCATCATATACAACATTAGATGATAATAATATTTATGTAAATAATAACAATTCCATTGGAATTGTCTTAAATAACATGATGAATTCTAATATAAATTCCAATTCAATGAGAATTCAAGGTACTGAAAGTATAGCAATAGTAGTTAATAACTCAAAAAATTCAAATATAAGATCTAATAATATAGAAGTCTTAAATAAAAATGAAAATAAAGCACCAATAATGATAAATAACAGTACTAAAACTAATATTACAAGTTGTAATATTTCAACAACAGGTACATATTCTGTAATTATAGATGAAACATCACAAAATACAAGAGTTATAAATAATATATTATATTCCCAATATCTTGGAGATAACAGTGTATTAAATTTAAACATGGAATATAATAAAGTAATAGATAATACCCCTGAATCTATAACATACTTCTATCTTAATGAAGCAACATATAATCAATACTTTGATAAAAATGGTAACTTACTTATTGATGTCCCTGATAGTAGTTTAATACTTGCAACAGGAAACTTATATAATAAAACACTAAACATTAACAAGCCAATAAACATAATAGGAAATACAATAACATTCTTTAACACTACAGTAAATATAAACGCAGATAATACAAGCATAAGCGGAATAACATTTAAAAATTATACAAAAATTATGATAAATGCAAATAATTGTAATTTAGAAATAGATGAAATAAACATTACTAAAGATGACTCTGATGCAATAATAACAATAAATGGAAATAACAATACAATAAGAGTTGAAGGTGAAATTACTTCAACAGCTACAAATGAAAAATCAAATTTAACAGTAATGAAAATAACAGGAAACAAAAATAACATACAACTAGAATATATTATAAGATCTTATAATTATAATCATGCACTAGGATTTTTACTTGATAATACAAACAACACAATACTAAATCATTCAAGTGCATTATGGCTTAGTGGATTAAATTCAACAGGAGCAATAATTAATAACTCAAATAATAATATAATAAGACCAGATCAATACGATTCATACTCCACTGAAGATTTCCAAGGAATAATACTTAATAATTCATCATATAACAAAATATCAGGAAGTATAAGAGCAAAGGAAAATCCTGCAAGTATATTATTAAAACTTGAAAATAATTCAAACTATAACAAAATAGAAGGACTAACTTTAAGAGGAGATAATTTAAATACAACACCAGTACAAATAATAGATTCACACTATAATAAAATATACAACAACCAAATTAACTTCAAAAACCTAATAGGACATGCAATAAACATAACAGAAAGTATAGGAAACAATGTAACATACAATGTATTAACAACAGGATCATTACAAGGAGATCTAGCAGTAATACAAGAAAACCAAAACAATACAATAAATAATCAAGTAAGATATAATTTTGCAAAAATAGGTTCAATAGTACTAATAAGATCACTTACAACATCAGGTGATATTAAAGCATATCATACAATAACAATAACAGCACAAACAAACCAACAAGCAGGACATATCATATTTACAATTAATGATGAAGAAATAGGAGTAGTTGATGTTGTTAACAAAACAGCAACAATAAATTATACAATTAAACCAACAGATGGAAACTCACTCATCATAAAAGCAACATTTGAAGATCCAAAACTTAAATATAGAGTATGGAGTAAAACAACTACAGCAGTTGTAGAGAAATTAGATTCTAAACTCTTAATGGCTAATACTACAAATGATGGTGTGAAAACGACAGCTACAACAATTATCATAGATGAAATTGGTAATATTATATATGATGGAAATGTAACATTTACACTTGGTGATATGAACCAAACAGTTGCTATAAGTAATGGTATTGCACAAGCAACATTCGATACAAGTGCATATAAACCTGGTGAATATAATATTACAGCAACATTTAATGGAAATAACATATGTACAGTTGCAAATAATACAGCAACACTTACAATTGCACCTTATGATGTAAATGTTGTTGTAGACCCTGTAACCACTCTAAATGGAAATAAAGTACTCTTAACTGCTAATGTAACAGACATAAACGGTAATCCTGTTAATGCTGGTCGTGTAATATTTAAACTTAATGGATGTACACTAAAAGATTCAAGTGGTAACACATTAATTGCAAATGTAACTGGTGGTATTGCAACAATTGAATACCTCATGCCAGCAAGTTACACAGCTAAAGACTACACACTTACAGCTGTAGCATCAAGTAGTACATACAACCGTACAGAAACAAACACTACACTTACAATTACCAAAACAACACCAAAAGCACAACAAGTACCTACAAGCGTTAAAAGAACAAACAATACAACAATCACACTTAAATTCACAGATGATAAAAACAATGACCTAATTGGTGAAAATAAAGTTTGTATAAAATTTAATGGAAAAACACTTATAAATACAAAAGCAACCAATGGAACAGTAAAAGTAAACCTAGATTTAACAAACTACAAAAACAAACAATATGAACTTACAGTTATATGTGGAGAAAACAGTAGATACAACACATCTAAAAATGTAAGTACACTCATATTAGAATAAATTACTTAATCTCCCACTTTTTTACTTTTTTTTTATTTTTACTAAAACTAATTTTAACTAATATTTTCAAATATTATCACTCATACTCTAACCAAAGGGGGGGGGGGGGGAAATTTTAATTTGTTATACTCTTATTATTAAATGGATTGTAATTCATTCTGTAATTATCTTTATATGAACTAATTAATTAATATTTTAAGTAACTATTCATTCTATGTTTAGTTTTAATTAAATTTCCTTGATTTTTAACATATTTTTTTTGGGAATGATAAAAAATTTAGAGGAGAAAAATTTAATTATGATCTTTTTAATTATTTTTGGAGGAAAATGATTTTTTATGAATAAGAAAAGTAAATTTTTATTCTTAGGATTAACATTACTCATTTTAGTTATATCAGTAGGTGCTATTAGTGCAACTGATTCTAATAATACTCAAAGTAGTATTTCTGATAATGGATCAATTAATATAGCTCATGATATATCTAATGATAAAGTATTAAATGATAATAAATTTTCAAATACAAAAGATAATTCTAAAAATGAAAATTTAAATAAGAAAGCAATAAATAATAAACAATCTAAAAAAGCAGTAGAATCAACACAAACAGCTACTGACTATGAAACACTAAAAACATCATGGAACAACATAAAAACAGATGGAGACAACACAACAGACTACATAATCAATGTTAAAAATGGTAATTATAACTTTGATGAACAACTTGAAATAAATAATGAATCAAATATTAAATCTATTACAGTTAATGGAGAAGATGTTGATAAAACAATATTTGATGGACAAAATAAGACAAGATTTTTTAATATAAATACAACAACACTAAAAATCTCATTTAATAATATAACATTTAAAGATGGATTTAATAACACTCAAGCTGGAGCTATATATGATAGATGTGATATGAATATTAATAACTCTAAATTTATAAATAATAGAGTTTATTCAGAATCTGAAGATATATATACAGTACGAGGTGGAGCTATTTATATCTATGCTGGAAATACTACAATTAATCATTCAAGCTTTATAAATAATACAGCAGAATCAACAACAACAGGTTATTGTACTATAAATGGTGGTGCAATTGCATATAATTCTATTTCTGGAAGATATATGTTTGTAAATATAACATTTTGTGATTTTATAAATAACTCTGTAATTGCAAATGAAAATAGTAGTTATCCTGAATATGCTGTGGGTGGAGTTTTCGCTACTAGTGATGGAAGGACTGCAAAAATTGGTGGTTTAAATGCTACAAATTGTAATTTTATTGGTAATCATGCAAATGTAGGTTCTGTTGGAAGTTTCAGTTATGTGAACCGTTTTAGACCTACAATAGTGAAAGATTGTGTTATTGATAAAAATACAGGTTCTAAACTCTTTGATTATAGTGGATCTGATGGTATTGATGTAAGTTCAAATTATTATCCTGATGGTTCAGCAACTTCAATTATAACCTTAGTTAATGGTGAATATCCTATAAAAGTTCTTAATCAAAGAACAAATAATATTACAATTAATATGATAACAGAATTAACATCATATGATGAACCTACAACAATGATAGGAAACTATTATCAAATTCCAGTTAAATCTTCAAGTACTCTTATAAATACAAGTAATATTTCGTTATCTGCTGATAATAAGTATACTGCAATTATTAATATAGGTAATCTACCTGTAAATCATGAAAATATAACACTTTATGCTGGTAATCTTGAAGTTGCAAAAATTATATGGGATTATACAAATGTTGAATTTAATAATATCACAGCAAAACCTGGAAATAATATTATATTAAATGCTACATTTAAAACATCAGATAACAAACTCATACCAAATGGTAAAGTTGCATTTAAAATCAATGGATGTACAGTAGGACACAGCAATATTGAATTTGGAACAGCAACATTAAATTACACTATACCAGAAAATTACTCAGCAAAAGACTATATACTAACAGTTGTATATGGTGGAAGCAATCAATTCATAGAAGTACGTACTAACTCAACATTACACCTAGAGAAACTTGCAACAACAACAAATCTAACAACAACAATTGAAGGAAATACACTTAAAATAACTGTAGATCCAAAAGATGAAAAAGGAAACACAGTAAAGACTGGAAAAATATGTGTAAAAATCGAAGGAAAAACACTACAAAACCTAAAAATAAACGGAAAAACTCAAGTTAACTTCACAATACCAAAAAGTTGGAATAATCGTGAAATAAAAGTTATTGCAATATATGGAGAAAATAACAACCATAAACAAAGCAGAATGGAAATAAAAACAAAACTAATACTAAATACAAAAACAACAAAAACAGAAGAAGTAATAAATAACTACTATGTATCATACCTTACAGGATCAGACTCAAATACAGGATCACAAACCAGTCCATTTAAAACAATACAAAAAGCAATAACAACCATACAAAATAATGGACAAACAGCAAATGTATACTTAGATGGTAATTTTAAAGGAGTGGGAAACACTAATTTAACAGTACCTGGAAATCTTAAAATTAACTTTATTGGAGTTGGAAATTCAAGCATTGATGGAGAAGTAAACTACACAATAAAAACACAACTTACTGATGGTGAATATTATTGGGGATCAACAACAATATGGTATCCATACAATAATGGAACAGGTAACTGGGCTATGAACATAACAGGTGGAAATGGAATTATAACAATAACTAACTTTACAATTAAAAACTGTTGGAGTCCGGGAGGTACTGATATAGTATCATATAAAACAGCAAGTATTACAAATTATGGAAATCTTGAAGTAAATAATGTTTCATTTATCTTCAATCATGGAGGAGTTGGTGCAAGTATCAAAAATAACAATGGTGGAAACCTAAAAGTTATAAACAGCCTCTTTGAAGCAAACCGTAAATCAAACAGTACAGGTAACTATGGAGCTGGAGTATATAACAATGGAACAGCAACCATAATAAACTCTACCTTCCAGAAAAACTATGCAAGATGGGGAACAATAACAAATGATAAAAATCTCACAATAATCAACTCAACAATACGAGATAACATAGGATATGATGGAGGAAGTACATTTAAAACAGGTTCTGCTATAACAATAAATACAGGAAGTACAACATTTGATGTAACATATAACGTAACTTCAATTACAACAATAATCGATGGATGTTATTTTACAAACAACGATCAACTTGATATTTATGCAGATGAAGGAGATTTAAATATTACAAATAGTATATTTAATAAATCAACAGGAATTGTTGTACCACAAGCAAGTGCAAAAAATATTAAATATAATATTATAAATAACACAATTGATTCACCAATTGGGTCATCATTATACACAAGTTTATCATCAACAGACTATCAAATATTAGCTTTCAGATTATATGGAAATTACATTTACTTAATTGAAAACAACACAGTTCTTAATTTAGCAAGTAGTGATTCTAAAGCATTAGAACTACAATCAAGTAATTCAACAATAAAAAATAACACATTTACACGTGCAATTCAAATTACAGGATCAAACAATACAATAACAGGAAATAATATAACCACAACAATGGATACATACACAATAACTATTCCAGATACTACAAGTAGATTTAACATAATAAAAAATAACTATCTTTCAACTAATGGACTTAAAGGAAATGCTGCAATAGATTCAAATAGTAACTTTAACACTATTGAAAATAACATACCTGAAACACAATCAATAAGCATTAATGATGATACATTTTATAAATACTTTGATGATGATGGAAATATATTACCAGCATTTAATAGTATTAACTTAATTGAAATTTCAGGATTACTTTCAAATAAAAACATTAATCTTAACCGAGAAGTTAGTATTACTCAGACAAATAATAAAGTAACTTTATTAAATATTACAATAAATATTAACTCACCAAATTTAAGTATATCAGGATTAAATGTTGAAAATAAAAATAATAATTCTGTAATTATCATAAATGCAAATAATATTACAGTTACACAGACAAAACTACTAACAAATTCAAATTATTCAATTATATTAAATGGTAATGATAATAATATTTCAAGTAATGAATTAGTTGCAGATATTCTTACAGGTAATGAAGCTGTATTAAGCAATGGAACAAATGTAATAGAATTAAATACACCAACATATAAAAATTATGTTTTAACAGATACTACATACTCAACATACTTTGATAATAATGGAAAAATAAAACTTGAATACAACGAAGATAATATTCATTTCCTAATTAAAGATTCAATGCATAATAAAAATATGATATTTAATTTAAATAATACAATTACAATTGTAGGATCAGAAAAACTAGTATTATATAATACAACTATAACAGTAGAAGATACAACATATCTTAATATGAGCTATGTAAATATAGAAAATACAAATAATAAAGTAGCATTACAACTAAATGTAGCTAAAAGTTTGATTAGTTACAATAATATTACAACAAATACAAATGCAATAAACATAGAAAATGTAACTGGATGTGAAGTTAAAATACAAAATAATAATATTATTGCAAACTCTACAGAAAATGTAACAACAATAAATATTATTAATACAAATGGATCAAGTAATGTAAGAACAACCTCAGAAATAAGCAATAACGTAATTATAACATATGGTCCTGCTCTTAAAATGAATAATGGAAATATAGCAACAGTATCTATTGGATTATATAATTCATCAGGATTTAAGATAAGACAAAATACAATTACAACAAACTATGGTAAAATTATAGATTCAGATAATATAATTGCTTCAATAAGTATGAGAAGTCCTATAAAATCTAATCTTACAGAAACACAGTATAATACTATTATAACAAATGGTGATGATAAAGCCATAAGTTTAAATATGCAGAACTATTCAGCAGATATTTATAGTGAGAATTTTATAACAAATGCAAAAACATCAATAAGTATTCTAGCTAATGGATCTGATACAACTGGTAAATCAATTTATGGTTCATTTAAAAATACAGGTTCAAATTGTTATGGTGTAATATTAATTAATTCAAAAAATATAAAAATATATTCATCTCAAAGAATAAATGCTGAAAATATAGTTGGATTTTTAGTTATAAATTCTTCAAATAATTTAACATTTACACGTAATAATATCGTTCTTAATGGATCTGATGTTGTAGCATTTAAATTTATAAATTCAAGTAACTTAAATATTACAGATAATAATATAACAACAACAACTAATGGTACAAATTCTGATGTTATATTTATTAACTCATCAAGTAATTCTCTTCAAGTAAATACAATAATAACAGATAACCTATACACAATACAATTAGATAAAGATTCATCAAATAACTTAATTAAAAACAATACTTTATATGCTAGTACAACTTTTGGATCAAACTCAGTTAAAAGTGAAAATTCAACAAATCGTATACATATAAATTTACCTGGTGAAGTTGTAAGTTATATATTCTTAAATGATAAAACATATTCACAATTCTTTGATGAAAATGGTACTCTTCGTGATAAAGTACCAACAGGTATAACAATTCAACTTACAGGAAATTTACATGGAAAAGTTTTAAATATTACAAGACCAATTAATTTAGTAGCAGATAAAACAGAACTTATAAATTCTAAATTAATAATTGATAGTTCTGCTAAAAATACAAATTTAACAGGAATAAAATTATCAGCAGATAGTAGTGTTATTATTTTAGCTGATGAATCAAACATTAACATATCAAGCATGAATATTACAAATACAGTAAGTGATAATATTGATTTAATTCTTATTCGAGGAAATAATAATAATATAATTATTGATTTAGTAACTGTTTCAAGTTCAAGAGATTTAAATTCAAATATTTCAGTAGTAAAAGTTACAGGTAAAAATAACAAAGTAAATATAAATTCATTAAGAGCATCTTACTTTAATGAAGTAAATGCAATATTACTTGAAAATACTTTAAATAATAGTATATTCTTCAATAATCCAATGTTCTCATCATGTAATGATACAACTTTCATCTTACTTAAAAACTCAGATAAAAACAATATAACATTTGGATCAATTTATACACTTAGTAATATAGATAAATTAACAGAAATTACTCTTATAAACTCTTCAAATAACTATATTGGAGGAGACTTCTCAACTTATTATGGTGCAAGTGAACTTTCAGTATTAAGAGTACTTAACAATCAAATGCAAATACATTCTTACTTAAAATATCAAGATTACCAGTTACAAAAACACCTATTGTAATTAATAATTCAAATTATAATACCTTTATGGGCTGTTATCTTTCATTTAATAATTATGCAGGTCATGCAATTAACATAGTTGAGGGTGTTGGAAATAAAGTTGAATATAATATAATAGGAACAATTAACTTACAAGGTGATCTTGCAGTATTACAAGAAAATATTAATGACTCTGTAAATAATATTGTTAAAAATAATTACAAAGAAAATAATGCTTTATCTGTACGTATGGATGTAACAATTCCTGATAATATAAAAACTCAAAACAATCTAGTATTAAATGTTAATTTAACATATAAAAATGGAACAAGTTACAGCTCACCTTATGTTGCTGTGGAAGATGGAATTTTAATATTAAGAATTAATGGAGTTGAAGTTAGCAGTGTAGATGTTGTTGGTGGAATAACTACAATAAATTATACATTAACTGATAATGATTTAAATTCTATTTATGTAGAACTTATCTATGGTGATGATACATTAGTTAAAAATATATCTGTTATAAATAAAACAGTTAATATTATAAAACAAGATTCTACAGTAGTTCTTCCTAATATAACAAATGATGGAGTACAAACAAAAGTTACAATAATAACAATAGATGAAAAAGGTAACATAATTTATGATGGAAATGTTACATTTAAATTAAATAATGAAATACAAACAGTATCTATTGAAAATGGTATTGCAGAAGTAGTATTTGATACTTCTAAATATGCATTAGGTATTTATGAATTAATAGCTGAATTTAATGGAAATGATTTAATAGCTAAGTCTACTGCAAATTCAACATTAAATATAGTTAAATATGATCCAATAATTAAAGTGGATCCTATAACAACATTAAGTGGAAACAAAGTACTACTAACTGCTAATGTAATTGACGTGAATGGTAATCCTGTTAATACTGGTCGTGTAATCTTCAAACTTAATGGATGTACATTAAAAGACGTTAATGGTAACACACTCTATGCAAACGTAATAAATGGTGTAGCAACAATTGAATACCTAATACCATCAAGTTACACAGCTAAAAATTATATATTAACAGCTGTAGCATCAAGTAGTACATACAACCGAACAGAAACAAACAGTACTTTAACAATTAATAAAACTACACCAAAAGCACAACAAGTACCTACAAGCGTTAAAAGAACAAATAACACAACAATTACACTTAAATTCACAGATAGTAAAAACAACAATCTTATTGGTGAAAACAAGGTATGTATAAAATTTAATGGAAAAACATTAATAAATACAAAAGCAACCAATGGAACAGTAAACGTTAACCTGGATTTAACAAACTATAAAAACTCTCAATATGAACTTACAGTTATATGTGGAGAAAATAGCAGATACAACACATGTAAAAATGTAAGTACACTCACATTAGAATAAAATTAAATACTTAACCCTCCCCCCCCATTTTATTTTATACTTTTTATTTTTTTTTAGCATTTCTCAAAAAAGTTTATATCAAATAAATTAGATTAATTTTCATAAAAAAAAAGTATCTTTAAATATATCTTAATCAAATCTTACAGAAATATATACTATTTTATATCCATCACACATTAATTCTTTAAATATTTTTCTTTTCTAAGGTTTTAAATTATATTTTTATTCAAATATGATCTATTTTCTTTGTATTAATGTATTTTTAAGTTTAAAATGGTTTTTCATACTCATTTTTATGAAATTCAAAAAAAAAGTTTTAAAAATTGATTTAAAAGTTTTATTTTAAAAAAAAATAATAAAAAATATAATTTTATACAAAATAAGATGATATTCTATAATATTATTATAAAGGGGGGGGGGGGAAATTTAAAAATAAAAAATAAGAACTCTCCATTTTTTTTTAAATAATAGATAAATTAGTATATGATGAAATAAAAATATAAATACGGACTATTATTTTTATTTTTATATACTAAATTATAAAAAAAAAATAATTATAACTCAGGTTATTCAAAAATTAAAAAAAATTACAGAGTAATATTTATGAAATTTAAAAGGTCTAAAGTTTTATTCTTAGTTTTTTGCTGTTTATTATTATTAATTAGTATTGGTAGTATTAGTGCTGCTGATATTAATGGATCTGATGTGAATGATGAAATAACTTCAGATATTAATAATAATCAACATGACTTTAGTTCTGAAAATATTCAAGAAACTAAAGCTATCAAGAAACTAGATTCAACAAATATTTCTAAAGAAGGGAATATTAAAAAAGAAAAGAACACAATAAATAAAAACATTAAATCAAATCAAAATAAAACTGTTAAAAAAGCAGATGTCCCATATAATGTCAATGACTTTAATTCTCTAAGAACAACATGGGAACAAATACAGACAAGTGGAAGTACTTCTGATAATTATATTATAAACTTAGCAGAAGGTACTTATACATTCACAACTCAACTTACATCAACATCTACATTACACCTTAACATTACAATAAATGGAGGAAATCCAGCGAACACAATATTTGATGGACAAGGAAATGTTAGATTTTTTGATATACAATCCCAAGACATTACTCTAAATAATATAACATTTAGAAATGGTTTTGTTCGTGAAAGTCAAGGTGGAGCAATCAGTTTAAGTCAGGGAAACATTCATATAACAAATTCTACATTCAGAAATAACACAGCTATCTCAACAGAATCATCAACCATATACAATGCAATTAGTGGGGGAGCATTATACATAGCAAATTCTACAAATTCTGTATTAATTAATAATACATTTAATAATAACTCTGCTCAAGGAATGAATGATACATATGGTGGAGCAATAGCATTTATGGATTCTGAAAATCCAAATGTTTTAAATTGTAGTTTTATAAATAATTATGCTCAAAGTCAAACAGGTACTAGTTATGGTGGAGCAATATATGCAACATCTGGAATTTCAGTATCTAATTCAAATTTTACTAATAACAGAGTAAGAAGTTATTCATATACATATGGTGGAGCAATAGTTATATTTAGAAATTCTCAAATTATTAATTCTAACTTCATTAATAACTTAGCTGATGGTTCTGATGGAAATGCAGGTGAAGCAGGAGCAATTTATCACCTAGGTGATACATTAACCATTAGAAATTCAACATTTAATAATAATGAAGTCAGAGGTAAAGATGAAAGTCATGGAGGAGCAATAAGTGATGCAACTTCACTGATATACATATATGACTCCACATTTAGCAATAACAAAGTAGATAGTTCTTCTAACAGTTCATATGGTGGAGCTTTATACCTACAATCATCCCAATTACAATCATATAATACAATCTTTGATAATAACACAATAACAGGTTATCTAAACAGTTATGGGGGAGCTATTTATTCAGATTATGAATTAATAATAAATAATAACACATTTACAAACAATAAAGTTAAAAGTGAAAAAAACACATATGGTGGAGCAATAGTTTCAGCAACACCAGTTTATATGCAAGTTGAAGTTCAAGTAATAAATTCAAAACTTAATAATAACATAGCAAACAGTACAGCAAGTAATAGTTATGGGGGAGCTATAAGTATTACAGGTTCAATTCTTACAATAACAGGAACTTCATTTGAAAATAACATGGCAAATAGTTCAACAACAAGTTATGGAGGAGCTATTCAAACAGACATACTTGAAACAACCCAGCCAATACTTAACATGAACAATGTAACATTTAATAACAACACAGCAACCAGTATGACAACAAGTTATGGTGGAGCAATAAGTACAACAGGAACAAATACAAATGCAAATAATACAACATTCACAAATAACAAAGCACAAAGTATAAATTATGGAAGTTATGGAGGAGCTTTATCAACTACAGGACAATCAGAAACAATACGTTCAAATGTTATAATAGCAAATTCAAGTTTTACAAATAACACAATAAATGCAACTACAAGAGGTTATGGAGGAGCAATATCAATAACAGCATCTGATCTTAGAATTAATAATACAAACTTTACAGACAACACAGTAAACAGTACAAAAAGTAATAGTTATGGAGGAGCAATAGCAACAACAGGAGAATCAGAAACAAGAAATTCAAATGTAACAATAACTGATACAACATTCAATGATAACCATGCAAGATCTACTGAAAGAAGTTATGGGGGAGCTATATCCATTACAGGATCAAATATTAACTTAACCAATACAAACTTTACAAACAACATAGCAAACAGTACAGCAAGTAACAGTTACGGTGGAGCAATAGCAACAACAGGAGAATCCACAGTATTTAGTGCATCAATAAATATAAATAACACTAAATTTGAAAATAACCTAGCTTCAGGATATGGAAAAAACATATGGAGGAGCAATAAGTACAACAGGAACAAACACAACATTAAACAATAACACATTTATAAACAACACAGCAAACAGTACAGCAAGTAACAGTTACGGTGGAGCAATAGCAACAACAGGAGAATCAGAAACAAGAAATTCAAACATAACAATAACAAATACAGAATTTAAAAACAATACAGCAAGTGGTAATATTGAAAGTTATGGTGGAGCAATAAGTACAATAGGAAGTTCATTAGCTATTGATACTGTTAACTTCACACAAAACAAAGCAGAAGCTAAAACAGATAATAGTTATGGTGGAGCAATAAGTACTACTGGTGAATCTGAAATTAAAAATTCAGATATAACAATAACAAATTCAAACTTTACAAACAATTCAATAAGTAGTCGTATTAGAAGTTATGGTGGAGCAATAAGTGGAATAAACCAAAATCTTAAAGTTAACTTAACAAACTTTACAGATAACCAAGCAACCAGCTCTTCTAAAAGCTATGGTGGAGCAATAAGTATAATGAGTGAAAGTACAACACTAAGTTCAACACTCAATATAAGTAATGTAACATTTGCAAATAACAAAGCAAATGGATCATCTTTAAGCTATGGTGGAGCAATAGCAATAACAGGTGCAAATCTAACTTTAACAAATTCTACACTTGATAAAAACTCAGCTACAAGTACAAATACAAGTTATGGTGGAACAATAGCAACAACAGGAGAATCAGAAATAAGAAATTCAAACCTTACAGTAAGTTATACCACTTTCCTTAATAACACATCAAAAATTGGTGGAGGAATTTATGGAAAAAATAACATATTAAATTTAACATTCTCTGCATTTAACAACAATACAGCTGAAAATTCAGTTAACCTAGCAGATGAAAATGTAACTTTAATTCTTAGAGGAAACTACTTTGCACAAGTTGATTCAATATATGATTCTAACATAACAGCTCAAGTAAATGGTAATAATGCAGTAGCATTATTAAATCAAACAACACCATCACCACTTAAAGTAGTATTAGTTGAAAAAGACAGTAATCAAACAATAACAAAACTTGGAAATAATTATATGTTAGAAGTATCATCAATTCCAGATGATCTTATAACAAAAGTAAATCTAACTGTTGAAAATGGTTATTCATCAGATGTTGAATTTAAACCATTACCAGCTGATAGTAACATGAAAGTATACACAGAATATACACTAGTTGCTATAATGAACCATGATGCAAACTTAACAATAAGCGTGACAACACCAGTTAATACAGTTGGAAATGTAACAGCAAATGTAGATGTAACTGAAAATGGAAACCCAGTAAATGGTAATGTGATATTTACAATAAATGGTGAAACATATAATGTAACAATTGTAGATGGAAAAGCACAACTAAACTACACACTACCAAGTGACATACAAGCTGGAGAATATGATGTAGTAGCTGAGCTTGAAAGTCCAATGTATGATGCAAATCCAGTAACAGGAAAATTCACAGTTATAAAACTAGACATTGCAAATACAACAATCAATGGAACAATAAAAACATTTGAAAATTACACAATAAACACAATAATAAAAGATACCAACGGAAACACACTCATAGGAACAAACGATGTAACAGTGGAAATAAATGGACAAACAATAAAAACAACAATAACAGATGGAATTTTAAACATAACACTTCCAACAGACACTATGGAAGCAAAAACATATCCATTCACAGTAAACATAGGAGAAACAACATATACAATGCAGGAAAAATAACAGGAACACTAACAATACAAAAACGTGACTCAAATATAACAATGAACGTAACAACACCAGTTAACATAACTGGAACACTTACAGCAAACGTAACAGTAACAGATAATGGAAAACCAGTAAATGGTAATGTAATATTTAAAGTTGATAATGAAACATTTAATGTAACAATTGTAGATGGAAAAGCACAACTAAACTACACACTACCAAGTGATATACAAGCTGGAGAACACAACATAACAGCAGAACTTGAAAATCCAATGTACAACGCAAATAATGTGACAGGAAACTTCACAGTTCTAAAAATAAATATAGCAAATACAACAATAGAAGAAACAATAAAAACACTAGAAAACTACACATTAAATACAATAATAAAAGATGCAAATGGAAACCAATTAGTTGGAGTTAATCAAATTGCTGTTAAAATGAATGGTAAAACTTTCATGCATGGAACTATTACAGATGGAGTTTTAAACATAACATTCCCAACAGATTCCATGGAAGCAAAAGTCTATAATTTAACAATTATTATTGGAGAAAATAACATCTATAAGACAGGTCAAATAACAGGAAAATTAACTATTCAAAGACGTGATGTTACAGTTAAAGTTGAGGTAAATAATCCTTACACACTTAGTGATTTACTTGCTAATGTAACAGTTACAGAAAATGGTATACTTATGAAAGATGGAGCTGTAATATTTAAAATTAATGGTTTAACATTAAAAGATGAAAATGGTAATGAAATTATGGCTAATGTTATAAATGGACATGCATCATTAAATTACACATTATCATATAAATATTCAGCATATCCAAGTACCAGTACCGGAATGAATAATTTCACAGCTGTATATATTAATAATTACTATAATGCAAATAGTGATACGGTTGACTTTAAAATAACACCAACAACAATTCCTGACATGAAATTTGATAATATTAATATCCTTACAGGTGAAAATACTACAATTAACATAACAGTTCGTGATATTAATAATAAAACAATTGTTGCAAATAAAAAAATAGCAGTTAAAATTAATGGTAAAACTATTATACATGATAATATTACAGATGGAAAAATCTATCTTAATATTCCTACAGATCAACTAGCTAAAGGTCAGTATAATTTATTAATTATCATAGGTACTAATAGTATATATTCTAATGCTTCATACACTATGATAATAGATATTCAAAAACGTAATGCTTCAATCGAAACACAAGCATTTACAAATGGTAAAACTCTTTCATTAGTAACTAAAGTTACTTCTAATGAATCATTTATAGATGAAAATGTAGTTATATACAAACTTAATGGTGTAACTTTAAAAGATGAAGATGGTAATATAATTAAAGTTAATGTTAAAAATGGATTAGCTTCACTTGATTATGAACTTCCAGGTATAACAACAGCAATTAATTATAATCTTACAAGCGTTTATGTAAATAATTTCTATTATAATAGATGTGAAGAAGTAGAAACTATTAGTATTCCAAAAATAGCTATTCCAAGCATTTCATTAAATGATAGTATAATTTCAAAAGGTCAGAATTTATCAATAAGTACTACTTTAAAAGATGCTTATAATGATACACTCAAAGGCTTAAGCAATATTGACATTAAAATTAATGGTAATAATGTTATGAAAACATCTATTATGAATGGTAAACTTAATATAACCATTCCAACTGATAAACTTAAAGCTGGTAATTATGAAATTATTATAATCATTAAAGAAGGTAGTAAATACTTTGGTACTGTTGATTTAATGAATTTAAAAGTTGCAACATAGAAAATAAATATTTTCAAACAACACCCCATCTCCCCCTTAATTTACTTTTTTTTATAAAAATTCTATTTTTTTTAATAATTATACGAAAATATACTCACAATTATATGTGGTGCAAACAGTAGCTATAACACATATAAAAAACGTAAGTACACTCATATTAGAATAAATAACTAAAAACACCTTTAACCTCCCCTTATTTTTTTTACCATTATATTAAAACTAATTTTAACTAATATTTTCAAATATTATCCCCTATAATCCCACCAGAGGGGAGGGGAAATGATTTATTTGATATAATTTAACTATTTGATGATACATTTTTTATACATTAAATACCTTTATAAGGATTATTTAATCAATATTCTAAGTAACTATTCAATCTATGTTTAGTTTTAATTAAATTTCCATAAGTTTCTTTATTTTTTTTAGAATTATCGAAACATGGAGAAGTTTAATTATAATTTTTTAATTATTTCTTGGAGGAAAATGATTTTTTATGAATAAAAACGGTAAATTTTTATTCGTAGGACTAACACTACTACTATTACTTGTATCAGTAGGAAGTATCACAGCAGCAGATAATGATTCAACCACTACAATATTATCTGATAACGTAGAATCTGCAAATCATGATACAATCACAAGTAATACAGAAAAGATAGTAGAAACATCACAAAAACTAGAAACTAAAGATGTTAAGAAAACGAATAAAAATCTAACTAAAAAAACAACACAGACAGATAAACAAACAAAAAAAGCAGACGCACTACAACAAACAGTGAACAACTATAATGAATTAAAAGATGCTTGGAACTACATCCAAGATCAAGGTGACAATGAAACAATATACACAATAAACGTTAAAAAAGGACAATATAAGTTTGAAGATCAACTTACATCAACTAAAACATCAAATGCAAAATACATAACAATCAATGGAGAAAACGTTGATAATACAATATTTGATGGACAAAACACTACAAGATTCTTCAACTTAAATAATACAAATCAAATAATAAAAATAAACAACATAACATTCAAAAATGGATTTAATGAAACACAAGCAGGTGCAATATATGTTAATTCAACAACCACACTTAATAATACCAAATTTATAAACAATGTAGTTAATATTGCAAATGGTACAGCAAATGGTGGAGCAATATATGCACGTGCAAGTATGGATGTGTATAATTCTAGTTTCATTAATAATACAATAAAATGTGATAATGATAATGCAACTTCTTTCTGGGCATATGGTTGTGCATTATCTTCAAATGGAGGTTCTCTTGTAACTTTTAATATTGAATTATGTGAATTTATTAATAATAATGCAACTTCATTAGTTAATATAAGTAATCAAGGTTGTATGGGTGGAGCAATATATAATACAGGAAGAGGGATAATCAACATTAAAAATTGTGACTTCTTCAATAACAGTGCAAAAACTGGTGCTGCTATAAATATTGGATATACATGGGGAAAAGCAAGTTCTAGTGTTTTATCATGTGTATTTGCAAATAATACTGCAACTTCAGATCCAAATATTTCTAGTTCATCTAGTTTAAAACTAACTTCAGGTTCTAATTATTATCTTGATAATTCTGATGTTTCAAATATTTATATTCAAACTAATGGTAAACCATCAAATTATACATTTAATCAGAAAACAAAACAATTAAGAATTTCATGTTTAATTGATACTGATTTATACTTTGGTTATATTACAAGCTTAGGACGAGGATATTCACTTAATTTAACTTCAAGTAGTGATCTTATAAATACAACAGGTATTAAATTTACACCTGAAAATAATTACTCAGTATTATTTAATGTAAGTAATTTACCTGCTAATCATGAAAATATAACATTATATGTAAGTGGTATTGAAGCTACACATATTACATATGATCATACAAATGTAGTATTTAATAATATTACAGCAAAACCAGGAAATACAATAACTCTTAAATCAAGTTTTACAACATCAGATGGAATAATTATACCAAATGGTAAAGTAGCATTTAAAATTAATGGAAAAACAGTAGGACATTCCAATATTAAATATGGTACAGCAACACTAAATTACACCATACCTGATAACTACTCAGCAAAAGATTACATTCTTACAACCACATATGGTGGAAGTAATAAATTCATCGAAGCACGTACTAATGCAACATTACATCTTGAAAAACTTGCAACAAAAACAAATCTAACAACAAAAATTGATGGAAATACACTTAAAATAACAGTAGATCCACGTGATGAAAATGGAAATACTGTGAAAGATGGGAAAATATGTGTAAAAATTGAAGGAAAAACACTACAAAACCTAAAAATCACAGGAAAAACTCAAGTTAACTTCACAATACCAAAAAGTTGGAACAACCGTGAAATAAAAATTCTTGCAATATACGGGGAAAATAACAACCATAAACAAAGCAGAATGGAAATTAAAACAAAACTAACACTAAATACAAAAACAACAAAAACAGATACAACAGTAAACAACTACTATGTATCAGCAAATAGTGGATCAGATACAAATACAGGATCACAAAGCAGTCCATTTAAAACAATACAAAAAGCAATAGCAACAGTAAATAGTAATAAACAAAATGCTAACATCTACCTTGACGGAGTATTTAAAGGAGTTGGAAATACTAACCTTACAGTACCAGGAGATTTACATATTAACTTTATTGGAGTTGGAAATTCAAGTATTGATGGAGAAGTAAACTATACTATGAAAACAACACTTGAAGAAGGTGAATACTACTGGGGATCATCACCTGAATGGTATCCATATAATAATGGAAAAGGTAACTGGGCTATGAACATAACAAAAGGAAACGGTCTAATAACAATAAACAACCTAACAATTAAAAATTGTTGGAATAAAGGTGGAAGCGACATTTCCTTATATGAAACAGCAACAGTAGATAATTATGGTAACTTAGAAGTTAATAACGTATCATTCATCTTCAACCATGGTGGAGTTGGTGCAAGTATAAGAAACAACAATGGAGCAAACATTAATGTTACAAACAGTCTCTTTGAAGCAAACCGTAAATCATCAAGTACAGGAAACTATGGAGCAGGAATATACAACAATGGAACAGCAACAATAATAAACAGTACCTTCCAGAAAAACTATGCACGTTGGGGAACAATAACAAATGATAAACAATTAACAATTATAAACTCAACAATACGTGACAACATAGCATATGATGGATCAAGTACATATAAAACAGGAAGTGGAATAACAATAAACACAGGATCAACAAACTTTTATGAACAAAATAATTCAACAGATAAAATAACAACAATAATTGATGGATGTACATTTACAAATAATGATCAACTAGACATTTATGCAGATACTGGAGTTACAACTATAAAAAATAACATATTTAATAAATCTACAGGTATTAACTCATTTAATGGAAATCAAAATATCACATTTAACTTCATAAACAATACATTTGATTCACCAATAGGATCATCAATATATACAAGTCTTTCAAGTAGTAATAAATATACATTCACACTACTAGCAAATGGAAAATACAAATATAATATTAACTCAAATACTGTTATTAACTTAACTGGTACATTATCAAAAGCATTAGAAGCAACATGTTCAAATTCAAATATAATAAATAACAATTTCCCACGTATGATAATAATAAGTGGAGAAAATAACATAATCACAGGAAACAATATTACAACAACAATGGATCAATACACAATATCCTTAGGTGATTATAAAAATAATATAGTAACAAATAATAATCTTATAGCAGCTGCTCTTAAAGGAAATAGTGCAGTAAATTACACAGCAGTTTCAAACAAAGTAGAAAATAACACACCAACTGTTACAGAACTTCAAATAGATGATGAAACATTTTACAAATTCTTTGATGATGATGGAAACTTACTTGATACATACAATAATGTAGAACAAATACAAATTATAGGCTCACTCACAAATAAAAACATTAACATTAATCAGAAAATAAGCCTCTTCCAAAAAGGAAGATTCGTATCATACAACATAACAATCACAACAAACCAGATGAGTGAAATATCATCACTAAACATTACAAATATAAACAATCAACCTGTAATTATACTAAATGGTGATAATAGCATAGTTAAAACATCAAACTTAACAACAAACAACAACTACACAATCATAGCAAATAGTAAAAATAACAATATCACACAAAACAAATTACTTGCAGATATTCTTGTAGGAGATGAATCAGTAAAAACAGACAAAACAAACACCATTGAAAACAACACACCAGTATACAAAAACTACATACTATCAGAAGAAAACTTCAACACCTACTTTAACAACGATGGAACAATAAAAGACATACCAGTATCTGAAGTTCACTTCCTAGTAAATGGAACAATACAAAATAAAAACATCATACTAAATAATAACAAACCAATAATAATAACAAATTACAAAGATGCAAAACTAGTAAATACCAGCATAAAAACAGTGGAAAATACAACACTTGATATAAGTTATATAACAATTAGAAATACAGATAAAATAACATTTGATCTAACATCAAAAGAAAACTCAATATCAAATTGTAACATAACTTCAAATACAACAATACTAAATGCAATAAATACAACAACACTTACAATAACACGAAATAACATAACAACACAAACAAAACAAGACTTAACACTAATTAATATAATTAACTTAACAACACTTAACATAAACTACAACAATATACAATCAAAAGCAACAGAAAATATTAAAATAATAAACATAGAAGATGCAACAAAAACTAACTTAAAATATAATAATATAACTACACAATCAAATACTACAGCTCAACCTGTAAAAATATTAAATCATGAAAAAATAGTTTATCAAGTGTCCAATGACATATCTAGTAATAATATAATAGTAAATGCAACAAATACAATAGGATTAGAAATAGAAAATCAATATATTACTGGTAGAATAAGTTATAATGAAATCACATTATTTGGTGATAAAAATATTGGAATGAAACTAATAAATGTAACACGAAATAACGAGTATAGTTCAACTCTATATGATAATGATATAACTTTAAATTCTGCAAATTCAAAAGCAGTAGTTTTTGAAAAAATGAATGATCTTTATGGAGGAGATCTTAATTATAATAGATTTTATTTAAACAATAATAATTCAACTGCAATTTTCATTAATCAAATAGCAAATTTAACTATTTCAAATAGAAATAAAATAGCAATGAATGGATCTGATGATATTGCAATTTATTCTAATAATTCTAATTTAATAAAAATTATCGGAAGTAATATTCAATCTTTAACCAACACAAATGACAATATAGCTCCAATAATATTAAATAACACAACAGGAGCAAATATAACAAAAAATAACATTACAACCACAAGTAAATACACAATAATAATTAATGAACCATCAAATAACAATCAAATCATAGATAATAACTTATATGCAGATAACAATTTAGCTGATAATTCAATATTAAACCCTAATCCAGATACTAATAAAGTTTTAAACAATAATCCTGAAATAACTACATACTACTATCTTAATGAGAAAACATATAATCAATTCTTTGATGAAAATGGAAATTTACGTGATGAAATTCCAGCTGGACTTAAAATAATAGCAACAGAAAACTTAGAAAATAAAAAATTAAACATAAACAAACCATTAAACATAATAGCAGATGGAATTATCTATACAAATACTATAGTAAATCTAACACCTGAAGCAAGCAACATAACACTAAGAGGACTAACAATTACAGGAGATTCTCAATTAATAATAGGATCAAATAATAGTAATATTAACATATCTTCTATGAACTGTTATAAAGATGATAATAACAAAACAATACTTATAATAAATGGAAATAATAACAACATCACCACAGGTAGTATATATTCATCATCAAATGTAGAATTAAACATAACAGTAATTGAAATAACAGGAAATAATAACTATGTACACTTTACAGGTGTTACATCTACTTCATCTAAATATGATAAAATAATAGGAATTCTACTTAATAACGCAAATAATAATATAATAGATCATACAAGTGCAGTATGGATTGAAGGATTAAATACAACACCATTACTTCTTAATAATTCAAATAATAATACAATATTTACAAATCAATTAGATTTAGAACAATCAGAATATAATGAAGGAATAATACTTGTTAATTCATCATATAATAAATTCAGAGGAAGAATTGGTACATATAATATAAAAATCAATACTATAAGTTCACTTTTAAAAGTTGAAAATAATTCAAACTTTAATAATTTTGAAGGATTATCACTTGATGGAAGACATGTGACTAAAACACCAATATATATTACAAATTCCCATTATAATATATTCCGTGGTCAAGGTTATGAATTCAATGAATTATTAGGATATGCAATTAACATAACCGAAGGAGTAGGAAACAACATAACATATAACTATATAGAAACAGCAACACTTGAAGGAAATGATGCAGTAATACAAGAAAATAAAAATGACACAATAAATAATATGGTAATGTATAACTATGCAAAATCAGTTAAAAGTACTGTATTAAATATTACAATGCCAGATACTATAAAAGTATATGATAATGTAAGAATTAATATAAGTGTAAGTTATAGAAATGGAACTAATTGGGACTCACCTTATGTTCCAGTAGAAACAGGACATGCTATCTTTGAAGTAAATGGTAAACAAATAGGTACAGTTGAAGTTGTAAATGGACTTGCTGAAATCAACTACACTATACAACCAGAAGATGGAAAAACATTAACAGTTAAAGTATCATATGAAGATCCAACATTAAAATATGATTTTATATCTGAAACTATAACAAAAACTATTGAATTACTAGATTCAAAAGTTATAATGGCTAACACTACCAATACTGGAGTAAATAGTAAAGTTACAGCTATTATTCTTGATGAAAAAGGAAATATCATATATGATGGTAATGTAACATTCACACTTGGTAATGTGAACCAAACAGTTACAATAAGTAATGGTATTGCTCAAGTTACATTTGATACAAGTGCATATAAACTAGGTAAATATAACATTACAGCAACCTTTAATGGTAATGATATATGTGCAGTTGCTAATAACACAGTAACACTTACAGTTACAAAATATGATGTTAACGTTCAAGTTAATCCAATTACAACATTAAGTGGAAATAAAGTACTCTTAACTGCAAACGTAACTGACATAAACGGTAAAGCAGTTAATACTGGTCGTGTAATCTTCAAACTTAATGGATGTACACTAAAAGATTCAAATGGTAACACACTATATGCAAACGTGATAAATGGTACTGCAACTGTTGAATACATGATACCTGCACATTACACAGCTAAAAACTACACACTTATAGCTGTAGCATCAAGTAGTGCATACAACCGTACAGAAACAAACAGTACTTTAACAATTAACAAAACAACACCAAAAGCACAACAAATACCACTAAAAGTAAAAAGAACAAACAATACAACAATCACAGTTAAATTCACAGATAATGAAAACAATGATCTTATTGGTGAAAATAAAGTTTGTATTAAATTTAATGGAAAAACTTTAATAAATACAAAAGCAACCAATGGAACAGTAAAAGTAAACCTAGATTTAACAAATTATAAAAATTCTCAATATGAATTTACAGTTATATGTGGTGCAAATAGTAGATATAACACATGTAAAAATGTAAGTACACTCATATTAGAATAAATAATTAAACCACATTTAACCTCCCACTTTTTTTATTTTTTTTTATTAAATTTTAGCAAGTTAATAATATTTTAAGATTCATAAATTATAATATTAAAAATAATATTTTACAATTTTTAGATGTGATTTGTTTTGAATACAGTTAGACGATTAGTTAAAAATACGAGTGTTCTTTTTTTATCTCAGATGATTGGTTATGTTCTTGCGTTTTTTTATACTTTGTATTCTGCAAGATATCTTGGTACTAGTAATTTTGGGATTATTTCTTTTGCTACTGCTATTGCTGGTCTTTTTGCTATTTTCACAGATCTTGGTCTTTCGACTTTAACGATTCGTGAGGTGGCCAGGGATAAAACACGAACTGCTAAGTATCTTGGTAATCATGGTTCTATTAAGTTGATTTTATCAATTACTACAATGGCACTTCTTGTGTTGTATGTGAATTTTGGTAATTTTGACTATCTTACACGTTTTGTTGTGTATATTATTGGATCTTCTGTGATTATTGATGCTTTTGGTGGTACTTTTACATCTATGTTTAGAGCTTATGAGCAGATGGAGTATCAGTCAGTAGCTGAGATTATTAATGCTGTTATCATGTTTATTGGAGTGCTTATTTGTGTTTTCATGAATTATGGTGTTATTGGTATTGCTATGATTTATCTGATTTCTAGTGTTGTGGTTATGTTTTATAATTTTATTATGTGTTCTCGTAATTATGGTTTAATTCATTTCCAGTTTGATTTTGGATTTTGGAAAAGACTTATTTATACAGCATTTCCTTTAGCTATTACCAGTATTTTTGCATTAATTTCATTTAAGATGAATACTATTATGCTTAATATGCTTACAACAAATAGTGTGGTTGGTGAGTATACTGCGGCTTTTAATTTGATGCAAGCTTTAATTTTTATTCCTACTGTATATTCTACCGCGGTTTTACCATTGTTTTCTAAGTTGTATGTTGATAGTCGTGATATGCTTGATTATTCATATAAGAAATCTCTTAAGTATTTATCTCTTCTTAGTTTCCCTATTTCTATGGGTACTATGGTGCTTGCTCGTAAGATTATCTTATTTATGTATGGTCCTGGCTACATTAATACAGTTCCGATTCTTGAACTTATCATATGGGCATTACCTGCAATATTTTTAAGTTATATTTTGGGTACTTCTATTGCTTCTATTAATAAGCAGCATGAAACTCTTAAGGCTACATTTTTATGTTTGATTCTTAGTACTGTGGGAAATTATATATTAATTGGTCTTTTTAGTGGAATTGGTGCTGCTATGATTACAATACTTAATGAAGTTAGTATGGTGGTCTTCTATATTTACATAATGCATCATGCAGGATATAAAGTTCCAGTAAAAGATGTTGTTATAAAACCGCTACTTGCAAGTATTGTAATGGGAATAGTTGTGTATTTCCTAGATCTTGACTTATTTGTAAGTGTCTTTGTTGGAATTATAGTATATGTTGTAATGATATTCATACTTAGAGCATTTAACACAGATGATTATAACATACTAAAACAATTACTACCTGAAAGTATGATAAATAAAATTGAAAAAATTAGAAAACCTAAAATTAAAAAAGGTGAATGAAAATTGATGAGTATAATATGTGTATATAACAACCAGGAAATACTAGATAAATACCTCATAAATAGTCTTAAAAAACAAGAAAACCAAGACTATGAACTTATATTAGTTGATAATACAAAAAACAAGTTTTCAAGTGCCTCAAGTGCTCTTAATTATGGAGCAAAACAGGCACATGGAGAATACCTCATATTTGCACATCAAGACATTAACCTATCAGACCCATACTGGATTGATAAAACACAAAAAACAATTAAAAAACTTAAAAAACCAGGTATAATAGGAGTAGCAGGAAAAACACATGATAGCTTAGTTAGATCAAACATCAAACAAGGAATAAATCCCACAGATGTAACACCATATAAACTTAAAAAACCAGAATATGCATCAACACTAGATGAATGCCTATTTATAATACCAAAAGATGTATATGATAAACATCCTTTATCTGAGAAAAGATGTCCAGACTGGCATCTATATGCAGTAGACTACGTCTATTACATTAAAGAAGAAAGATATAATGCATACATCATACCTACAATGCTTGAACACAGATCAAAAGGAGCATCAATGTCTGAAGGATACTACACTACACTACCAAATCTCATGAAAAAATACCATAACCAAAAACTCATACGAACATGTATGGGTGACTGGTTTACATTTATTCCTGTATCTTTTCAACGAATGATTAAAATATTTAAAAAATACTGATTTATATAATATTAAAAAAATAAAAATAGAACTTTTCTAAAAATTAGACTAAAAAAAAGATAGAAAAAATAGTTTTTTTTGAGAATAATTATTTTTATATTAATTCTTCTCTCCTTTTTTTTAAAAGATTTGTAAAGTTTTTTTTATATTTGCTTTTTTTTAAAAAAAAAAGTATAATGAATTTTTTTTTGATTGTTGTTAATTTTATATTTTTATTAGTTGATTTTTTTTTATTTATCTGCTTATTTTTCTACGATGAATGTACAGTGATCATCATATTTTGAACAACATTCAACTTCTTCTACTGATACAGCTTTTTTGTAGAATGCTGAGAATATTCCTTTAAGCATTCCTTTTACAATATTACATGTTGCCATATTGTATTCAAGGTTGTAGCATTCATGACATTCTTTTAATTTAAACATTAAACTATCGTCTGTTATGTTTATTGATAGGTCTCCAAGACCTAAGTCAAGGAATCTTTGTTTTAATTCATCTAATAGTTCATCAAGTGTTTCAGCTTTAAATTCATCATAGGTTTTTTTACCAATTCTTTCTCCTGTAATAATTTCTAATGGTGATACATCAAGTCCATGGTGTAGTAGTAATCCTTTAAATTGTCTGTATATTTCTATGAAAAGTCCTTCTTTTTTTGATATATCTTGTTCTATTTCAGGTAGTGCATAGATTATATTATCTGGATATATTTCACCTATATAGTCTGCATAGATGTAGAATAATTTGCTTCTACGGTCTAATGGATGTGCTTTGTAGCTGATAATTCTTTCATCTAGTAAATTTTTAAGATGTACAGATATTGTTGATTTGGATTTTCCTGTTTCTTTTACAATATCAGCTTCACTTACTTTATCTGTAAGCATGTTTAAAATTTGAATTTTAATAGGGCTTGTTACAATTTTTATTCCATCTGATGTAGAATAAATTTTAATTTTTGTATTTTCATATATATTTATAGGAATCATATTATTAGTTTATGTTATCATCAAAATATATATATTACTATGTATTACGAACTAAATTCAAAAAAAAATTAAAACAATCTTTAATAAATTTGAAGTATAAAAGATAATAAAACAACATGAAAAAAGAGAAAAAGATAAGAAAGGAGATAAAAAAATTGGTATTTATATTATCAACAATCTATGAAAAACTACCTGAAAATGTAAAAAATCATCCAAAAATAATAGAATTAGTCCAAAAATTTAATAATAATAACAAATTCAAGGAAATAGAGTCACACTACCGTATGCTTGACTTAATTTTTAGTAGTTGTGAAATAAAAGCAACAGGAGTAATGCGACAAATTCAACTTTTATCACTTGAACTTTTAAGATTTTTTGATTTAGTATGTAAAAAATATGAACTAGAATACTGGCTAGATTATGGAACACTTCTTGGAGCTGTACGAAATGGTGGATTTATACCATGGGATGATGATATAGATCTTGGAATGATCAGAGAAGACTATGAAAGATTAGTTGAGGTATTTCCAAAAGAAGTTAAAAAAATAGGTGGCTTAGAAGATAAACTTATCATATCCAAACTAACTCAACCACATAAACCAGGTGATGTAACAAATGAACTTGATACTCTAAATAACAATACATTCATTCTCTTTTTTCAATGTGCCTACATAAAACCATTCATACATCTTGATGTATTTCCCAAAGAATACATAAAAGATTCAGGACTAACTGATGAACGAAATGCTCTTCAAACACAACTTCAAGTAGAATTACGAGATAATATTGAAAATGGTACATGGACATTTGATGAGGGATTAAAAATACAAAATGAAAAAATGCAATTTACAAATCAAAAAACAAACAATATATCAGATGCAATAGATGGATTACATAATAATATTCATAACAGAATATATCCTACCAAGTATGTATTTCCACTTAGAAAAATAGAATTTGAAGATTACACATTTAATGCTCCTAATGATACAGATGAATACTTAGAATTAATATATGGTTCTGAATTTATGCATATACCAAAAATAGCACTTGATCATAACACAACAGGATTTGTAAAAGGACAATATGATAATAATAAAAAACAAATAGATAAAGCATTTGATGAAGCAATAAACTACATGAAAAAAGTAAATGAAGAATTTAACTAATAAATATGAAAGATAAAAATTAAGATCTCTTAAAATAAATTATCTCCAAAAAAAAAGTAGGTTTAAAATATTATTTAAAAAAAGGGAATAGAAAGTAAAAAAAAAATATGAAATATTAATAAAAGTGATAACTTTTTAAATTCTAAGCTCTCACATTTATATTATCATTTTGTATATAATATATTTTTATAAATAAAATAAACATTTTCTAGTTTAATTATTATATTACTCTTATCTTAAAAAAAAGTTTAAAAAAAAGATGGAGATTATTTTTGTGCTACTATCCGTATTAGTGTTGGATCATCATCTTTATATTTTGCAAGTCCTTGGCTTTCGAGTTTGTATATTATTTTTAATCCTCTATTTTCAAGTTTTTCTATTGTTTCATTAAAATCTAGGTATCGTCTATAGTGTGTTGTTACATTTTCTGATTCACTTATTTTTTCGCCTTTTTCAAACATTGGATCATTAATACTTCTAACTTCTAGGAAAAATAGTCCTTCATCATTTAGTTGTTTTGTTATCCAGTCAAATACTCGTTTTTCTGCTTTTTCATTTACTGAATGGAGTGTGAATCTTGAGTAGATGTAATCATATTTTTTATCATCATCTAGATTTGTGAAATCATCTGCTTTGAAATTTAGATTATATAAGCTATGTTTTTTATTTAAGTAGTCCATTTCTTCTTCTATTTGATCAATTGCTGTTACATTTATTTTTTGTTGTGCAAAATAGACACTATCACGCCCATTTCCACATCCTAATTCTATTAGTTTTTTTTCAGGTTCCATGAATCCTATGATGAATTTTGCAAATGTTGAGGGATCTACAGGGTTTGGGTTTTTGCGATAATATTCTTTCCAATATGACTTGTCATTCATATTATCTTTTATGTTATTTGTTTTATTATAATTTTATCATAATATATTTTCTAAGTATAAATAAAATAAAAAAAAGATATAAATAATATATAAAGTTAATTAATTTTTTACATTTTAGGAGTTTACTTTTTTAGTTAAATAATTATTTTACCAAAAAGAAAAATTTGATAAAAAAAAGGGAGAATTAAATAAATGAAAGATATTGCAAATTCATATAAGGGCGAAACAATTCTAATTACTGGCGGTGCAGGTTGTGTTGGAAGTAATCTTGCACGTAAACTTACAGAATATGATCCAGAGAAGATTATCATACTTGATGATTTATCATCATCCTATAAATGGAATATTCCACAAGATGATCGTATTGAGTTTATACAAGGTGATATATGTGATGATCAGGTTCTTAAATGGGTATTTAAGTCAAAACCATCATATATATTTCATTTAGCTGCACATTTTGCAAATCAGAATTCTGTTGATAAGCCTGAAAAAGATCTTAAAGTAAATGGTCTAGGTATTCTTAAAGTTCTTGAATATGCACAACTTTCAGGAAATATTAAAAGATTCGTATATTCAAGTAGTGGATGTGGAGTATACGGTCTTGATTCTAAAATGCCATTTAAAGAAGATGACATAAGTATTAGCTTACATACACCATACCAAGTTACTAAACTTCTTGGTGAATTATATACTAATTACTTTTATAATCTTTATGATCTACCTATTGCAAATGCAAGATTTTTCAATGTATTTGGACCTGGAGAAGTTCCTGGAAAGTATCGTAATGTAATACCAAACTTCATGTACTGGGCTATGAATGAACAACCACTCCCTATTACAGGTGATGGTTCTGAAACTCGTGATTGGACATATATTGATGATATACTTCAAGGACTAACACGTATGGGAGTAGTTGAGGAAGCTATTGGTGAATCAATAAATCTAGGTTCAGGTCATGACCACAGAGTTATTGATATGGCAAATAAGATAAATGAAATCTGTGATAATCCAGCTGGAATTGAATACAAACCAAGACGTAACTGGGATGCTAAAACAAAACTTCTCTCATCAATTAATAAAGCAGAAAAGATTCTAGATTACAAACCACAACATGACTTCTATGATGGAATTGAAAATACACATGACTGGTTTGTAGAAAACTGGGATAATATACAAAAAAGTGCAGAATTCTAAATGAAAAAAAAGGGAAATAATAGAAAAAAAAGAGTGCTATTTTGCTTATCTCTAAAAAAAAATAGCAAAAAAATAAAATAAAAATGAAAAAATTTTAATCGATAAATATGAAAATATTAGTAGTACAGGAATCTGACTGGATAAAAAGAAATCCCCATCAACAACACCACCTCATGGAACTACTAGGACTCAGAGGACACCAAATACGTGTAATAGACTATGAAGTAGACTGGAAACAGGATAAAAAAGATGGAGATAAAATAAAAAGTGACAGACAGGTTTTTAAAAATTATAAAAAAGTATACAATACAGATAATGTTACAGTAATAAGACCACCACTCATTAAACTACCAGTCATAAACTATATATCCATATTACACTACCATAAACAGGAAATAAAAAGGCAAATAAAAGAATTTGAACCTGATATAATCATAGGATTTGGAATACTAAATGCTAATATAGCATCAAAACTAGCACGAAAACATAACATACCATTTGTCTACTACTTCATCGATGTATTACACCAGTTAATACCAGAAAAAAGTTTTAGAAGTATAGGAAAAAGAATGACTAAAAAAACAATAAAAAATTCATCCTATGTACTTACAATAAACCGTAAACTTAATGAAACAGCAGTAGAAATGGGTGCAGATCCACATCATATGAGTATTATTGATGCTGGAATAAACTTAAAACAATTTGATTATAAAAAACATGGTGGATTTAAGATAAGAAAACGATTTAACATCAAAAATGATGATATTGTACTTTTCTTCATGGGATTTTTATATAACTTTGCAGGACTAAAAGAACTTGCAATAGAACTAGGACGAAACAAGGATAAATACCATAATATTAAACTCTTAATTGTTGGAGATGGAGATGCACTAGAAGCACTAAAACTCATACAGAAAAAATATAACCTAGAAGGACAACTAATACTAACAGGACGTCAAAAATACACAATAATACCAGATCTTATAGGTGCAAGTGATATTTGTATACTACCTGCATATAAAGATGAAGTAATAATGCAAGATATTGTACCTATAAAAATCTATGAATATATGGCAATGAAAAAACCAGTAATTGCAACAAAACTACCAGGACTTATGGCAGAATTTGGGGAACGTAATGGTCTTGTATATATTAACAGACCTGAGGAAGTACTTGATGTTGTACAAACACGTCTTCGTAACAAACGTGAAATTGTAAAAATAGGATCAGATGGATATAACTTTGTTGAAGATAATGACTGGCGTAAATTAACATTACAATTTGAAGGAATACTCGAAGATCTAGTATTAGACTTACTACTAAAAGAAATATAAAAAAATGGAATAAAAAAATTAACCACCATTAATATCCACTCCCCTTTTTATCTTTTTTAAAATATTTTTTTGAGAATTGATTATATATGAATATCTTACAAGTTATACCATACTTCACATTTGCACGTGGAGGAGATGTTGCTGTTTGCTACAATCTAGCACGACAACTAACAAAAAAAGGACATAATGTAACAATACTAACAACTAACTTTGAATATAACCCAGAAGATACAGATGCTATTAAAAATCTCAAAATGGTACCTGTTGATTATAAGTTTAATTTTGCATTATTTATCTACACACCACTTATGAAAAAATGGCTTGATGAAAACATAACAAACTTTGATATTATTCATCTTCATGAATTTAGATCTTATCAGAATAATATTGTTATGAAATATGCATGTAAATATAATATTCCATATATTATAGAGCCTCACACATCTACTCCAACTCATGTTGGTAGTACTTATTTTAAGAAGATTTATGATCTCATTTATGGTAAACGTTTAATGCGTAATGCTAGTGGTGTTATTGCAGTATCAGAATATGAGGCTAAATATGATCGTCTGATGCGTAGTGATAATATTGATGTTATCTATAATGGAATGGACTTTGATGAATTTAAAAATCTTGATAATATAAATTATGATAAAATAGATCAACCTTATATTTTATATCTTGGTCGTCTTGATAAACTTAAAGGAATTAACCATATAATAGAAGCATTTAGCAAATTACCACCCGAATTTAGTAATTATAAACTCATAATTGCTGGTAAAATTAATGATTATAAAAAAACATTAGATGAAATAATACAAAAACATAACCTTAAAGATCGTGTAATATTTACAGGCTTTATTAAACAATCAGAGAAAATTGCACTTTTTAAGGATGCAAGCTTATTTGTTAATCCTGTTAAATATATGGGAGGAGTATCTCTCACTGTATTTGAATCAATACTAGCTGGAACTCCTGTTATTGTAACACGACAGTCTGGTGAGGTAATTGAAAAGATTGATGCAGGATTAATTGTTAAATATGCTGATGTTGATGAACTTAAAGATACTATGATTAAATCATTAACAGATGAAAAACTCACCCAAAAACAGCTTGAAAACGGACAAAATTACATCTACAACAATCTAAGCTGGAGTGATGTAACAGATAAAATAATAGAAGTATATAAAAAACATGTAAATAAAGGAGATATATGATTAAAATGACACATATTCTACTAATTTCACATGACATACCATCAATGAGTGTAGGTGCAACAATACCAATATATCATATGATAAAAAATCTATCAACACAATATGACATCACGCTTGTTTGTTTTAATTCAAAAAAATATGATATAAAACCACTAGAAAAACATCTAAGTAATATTATATTACTCGATAATCCCGTGTATGATAGTTTTAAAGATCAATTCACATATACTTTTAAAAATATGTTATCATATGATAACATTAAAATGCGTAGTTTTTTTAACTACTATTATCATCCAAAGATGAGTGAAATAATAAAAGATACACTAAGATGTAATGAATATGATATTATAATAACAGATATGCCAATGGCATTTTATGTAAAAAACATTAAAAAACCTAAAATTGTATATGCATTTGATGCTGTGGGAGATTATAATCATCATATGGCAAAAAAGGCAACAAGTATACAATCTAAGCTTTATTGGTATCTTAACTACATGAAAATTCATCAATATGAAAAATGTTACAACAAGTTTGATGAATGTATAGTTGTAAATAATAAGGATAAAAAACTTCTTGAACGTTTTATTAAAACACCTGTTAGTGTTGTTGCAAATGGTGTAGATATTGAATATTTTAAAAATAAGAACAACAGACGCATACGACAACTTGTTTTTGTAGGTGATATGAGTACACCTCCTAATAATGATGCTGTTCGTTATTTTGTTGATGAAATATATCCACTTATACTTAGAGAAGTTAATATTCCACTTAAAATTATTGGACGAAATCCAACAGATTATATAAAATCATTAGATGATGATCCTAATATTACAGTTACAGGTAGTGTGGATGATATACGAAAACATCTTAATCCTGGTTCTATCTTTATTACTCCAATGATATCAGGTACTGGTATTAAAAATAAAATTCTTGAAGCTATGAGTATGAGCTTATCTGTTGTAAGTACCAGGACTGGTATAAGTGGAATTAATGCTGTTAATGGTCATGACTTTCTGCTTGCTGATACACCAGAGGAATTTAAAGATGCAATACTAAGGCTAATATATGATGATAATCTTAACCGTCGTATTGCTGAAAATGCACGAGTATATGTTAAAAATAATTATTCATGGATTAATGCTTCAAATAAGATCATACATCTTATTAAAAAAAATATTAAATAAATACTATGACTATGTTATTTCAAGGATAGATATTACTTTTTTTTAATTTTTTATAATACAATAATGTTTCTCTTTTTTATTGAAATTATAAAGATATATTTAATTTATAAAGAAATATAAAAATTATACTTCTCTTTTTTTATATATCTAAAGAAACAGTGCTAATATTTATTAAATAAAAAAAAGTAAAATTAAAATATAAAAAATAGCTTAATTAAAATTAAAGAATATTTTAATAAAAAAATAAGGTTTTGAAGAAAATCTATAATTTTTTTAGAAAATAAGTAATAAAAATTCAATTCTTTAAAAACAATAATGATACATAAAAAAAATCATATAACAATTGATTCAAAACACATACAGATAAGACCTCACAACGCACAAAAAAGAACCAAAATTCGGTATAAAATTTGAATACTAATAATAAAATATATCAAAAGTACAAACTCAAAAAATATATTTTATAATATTTATCAATCAATTCCATGAAAAAAGTAAAAAAATAGGATCTCTACAAAGCCTAAAAATAAAATATTCTTCTCTTCATTTTTTTAAAGTCTTGATGAAATTTTAGAAAAAAAGAAGATGAATCAAAAAAAATTGGAGATTACTTACTTATGAAATACAAAAAATCTAAATTTTTATTAATAGGATTACTTGTACTTTCAATACTAATAAGCATAAGTGCAATCAACGCAACAGATAATAATACAATCAACATAAACACAATAACAGCAAACAATACACAAGACACAATAAACACACAAACCTCCAACAATAATAATGAAAAGAGTATTAAAAGTACAATAAAATCAGAAAATAAAAATAAGACTGTGAAAAAAGAAAACACAGCAAACAACTATGAAGAACTATACAACACAATCGAAACAATCAAGAATACAGGAACAAACAGTGAAGAAACAATAACACTAAGTCCAGGAAATTATAATATAACAAAACCAATAAACTGGGGAAACACAACACAAACAACAAAAACCTTAATAATCAATGGAAATGGAATAACACTAGATGGAGAAGGAAAATACCAATTTATAACAGTAGAAAGAGAATACACACTGAATCTAGAAAATATAAAAATCCAAAATTGTAACAGCACATACGGAGCAATAATATATAACAATGGAACTGTAACAATAAAAAACTCAACATTCATAAATAACACAGGGAAAGATCATGGTGGAGTAAACTATAACAACAAAGGTACTTTAACTATAACACATTCAAATTTCACAAATAACAATGCAACAAATAATGGTGGAGTAAACTATAACAACAATGGTAATTTAACTATAACAAATTCAAACTTCACAAATAACCATGCAACAAATGGTGGAGTAAACTATAACAACTATGGTAATTTAACTATAACAAATTCAAACTTCACAAATAACAATGCACAATTGAGGAGTGGAGTAAACTACAACTATGGTAATTTAGACATAAACTTATCTAATTTTATAAATAACACATCAGCAAATGGTGGAGTAAACTATAACTATAAAAATTTAACTATAACAGATTCAAACTTCACAAATAACCATGTAACAAATGATGGTGGAGTAAACGGTAACATTGGTAATTTAACTATAACAGATTCAAACTTCATAAATAACCATGCAAATGTTGGAGGAATAAACTATAACAACAAGGGTAATTTAACTATAACAAATTCAAACTTCACAAATAACCATGCAACAAATGGTGGAGTAAACTGTAACAATGGTACCTTAACCATAACAGGTTCAAACTTCACAAATAACCATGCAGTAAATGGTGGAGTAAACAATAATACTAGTAATTTAACTATAACAGATTCAAACTTCACAAATAACAATGCAACACATGGTGGAGTAAACAATAACAATGGGATCTTAACTATAACAAATTCAAACTTCACAAATAACAATGCAACACATGGTGGAGTAAATAATAACAATGGTAATTTAGACATAAACTTATCTAATTTTATAAATAACACATCAGAAAATGGTGGAGTAAACAATAACAATGGTAATTTAGACATAAACTTATCTAATTTTATAAATAACACATCAGAAAATGGTGGAGTAAACAATAACAACAATGGTAATTTAACTATAACAAATTCAAACTTCACAAATAACAATGCAACAAATAATGGTGGAGTAAACAATAACAATGGGATCTTAACTATAACAGGTTCAAACTTTAAAGGTAATACAGCAATAGAAAAGGAGGATGTAACTATAATAATAACTATGCTAATATGTCTATCATAGATTCTAACTTTACTGAAAATAAACTTATAGGAAGAAGTGTAATTTATAGTGATGGAACTCTCATTGTTAATAATTCAAATTTCATTAATAGTTATGATTCTAATGGTACTACCATTTATGATACTAATTCCTTAATTATTGGTAATTCATCCATAATTATTAATTTTGAAGTAGAACCTTTAAAATTAACCACGATCAAATCTCCAATAGTTTACACCAAAATTACTCCAAATGAAGTAAACTTCACAATAAATAACAATGAAACATACACAACATCTGAAGATGAAAACTTTAAAACAACACAAATATTAGGATTTGGAAATAACACAGTTCAAATAACATCAGATGATCCAATATATGATACAAATACAATTCAATTAAAATATGAAGTTATATCAAAAGTAACAATACAAAACCAGACACTACCAACTACAACAATAAAAACATTAACAAACAAAACAATAAAAGAAGAAATAAAAGATACAAATGGAAATACCCTGATTAAAAACATAAAAGCAACAGTAACAATATTAGATAAAACATATAACACAACAATTACAAATGGAACTCTTAACATTCAACTTGAAACAGACAAACTACCAAGCGAAATATATAATATTACAATAACAATCCCAGAAAATGAATACTACTACGAAGCAACAATAAAACAACAATTAAACATTGAAAAAAGAATCATACAAAACCAGACACTACCAACTACAACAATAAAAATACAAGAAAACTACACAATAAACACAATAGTAAAAGATGAAAATGGAAATCCACTCGTAGGAACAAACAATGTAACAATCCAAATAAACAATGAAACAATAAAAACAACAATAACAGATGGAGTTTTAAACATAGTACTTCCAACAGATAAAATGGAAGCAAATACCTATACATTCACAGTAAATATAGAAGAAAACAACATATACAACGCAGGTCAAATAACAGGAACACTAACAATTCAAAAACGTGATGCAAACATAACAATGAATGTAACAATACCAGTAACAACTGGAAATGTAATAGCAAATGTAACAGTGACAGATAATGGAAATCCAGTAAATGGTAGTGTAATATTTAAAGTTGACAATGAAACATTCAATGTGACAATAGTAGATGGAAAAGCACAACTAAACTACACACTACCAAGTGATATAGAAGCTGGAGAACATAACATAACAGCAGAACTTGAAAATCCAATATACAATGCAAATAATATAACAGGAACATTTACAGTTACAAAACTAGATATTGCAAATACAACAATCAATGCAACAATAAAAACACTAGAAAACTATACAATAAATACAATAATAAAAGATACAAATGGAAATCCACTCGTAGGAACAAACAATGTAACAGTTGAAATAAATGGTGAAACAATAAAAACAACAATAACAGATGGAGTTTTAAACATAACACTTCCAACAGACAAACTACCAAGCGAAATATATAATATTACAATAACAATCCCAGAAAATAAATACTACTACGAAGCAACAATAAAACAACAATTAAACATTGAAAAAAGAATCATACAAAACCAGACACTACCAACTACAACAATAAAAACATTAACAAACAAAACAATAAGTATAGTTATTAATGATACTGAAGGTAATACTTTATCTGGAAATATTAAAGCTGTAGTTAAAATTAATGGAGTAACACAAATAAGAACTACAATAGTAAATGGATTATTAAATGTTACACTTAAAACAGACACATTTAAAAATAAAAATTACGAAATAACAATAGTAGTTGGAGAAACAGGATATTATACAAGAGCTGAAATAAAACAACAATTAAACATTGAAAAAAGAATCATACAAAACCAGACACTACCAACTACAACAATAAAAACATTAACAAACAAAACAATAAGTATAGTTATTAATGATACTGAAGGTAATACTTTATCTGGAAATATTAAAGCTGTAGTTAAAATTAATGGAGTAACACAAATAAGAACTACAATAGTAAATGGATTATTAAATGTTACACTTAAAACAGACACATTTAAAAATAAAAATTACGAAATAACAATAGTAGTTGGAGAAACAGGATATTATACAAGAGCTGAAATAAAACAACAATTAACAATACAAAAAATACAACTAGAAACTTTAAAAATAACAACAACTACAAAATATTCATACGATAATCTAATTGTAAATGTAAAAATACAAGATAAACAAGCTAATCTTGTAAATAATGGATATGTAATCTTTAAGGTAGATGGACTAACATTAAAAGATGCAACAGGCAATTCAATAAAAGTAAAAGTAGAAAATGGAACAGCCATACTTAACATAACTAAAACATTAACAACAAGACAACACAATTTAACAGTAGTATATGATGGAGAAAATATATATGAACAAACAAGAGAAACAATAAACTTCACAATAAAAAAAAGAGCATTACAAAACATAACAATTAATAATATAACACAACTAAAAGGACAAAACACAAAAATAAACATAACATTAAAAGACCAATTTAATGAACAAATAAAAGGAGAAACAAAAATAGCTGTTAAAATCAATGAAAAAACGTCTACACAAACAACAATAAAAGACGGACAATTAGAAATAGAAATTCCAACAGAAAAACTAAATCAGAAAACATACCCTATAACAATAAAAATCGAAGAAAACCATGAATATAAATCACTGCCAATAGAATTTAACATAACAATAATAACAGAAAAATTAATAAAACAAACAACAGTAGGGGAAAAATATACAATAACAGCATGAAATAAATAATCTCAGAAAAAAAATAAAATAGGAAGGATATAAAAAAAATATTATCAATAATTTTCTTCCTTTTACTTATTTCTTTTTTTTTCATTATTATCTGAAAAATTATTATCACTACTTTTTTTCTTTTTCCTAAAATTTTTTTTATATGTTTTTAATAAAAATAATAATACTTTTTTTTCTTTAAAATAAAACTTGATAAAAGTTAAAAATAATACTACTATAAAAGCTTATAATATAATTTAACAAATATTATAAATAAAGAAAAAAAGAAAGAAGATTTTTTTTATCATTAGTTAAAAAAAGAATTAAATAAAAAAAAAAGGGAATTAAAAAATATGAAAGTATCATTTGTTATACCAGCTTTAAATGAGGAAGGAATTGTTGGAAAAACCATAAAAAGTATACCAAAAAAACAAATACAAGATAAAGGATATGATGTTGAAATAATAGTTGTAAATAACAATTCAACAGATAATACACAAAAAGAAGCAGAAGATGCTGGAGCTACAGTATATCTTGAAATGAAACGTGGATATGGAAATGCTTATAAAAGAGGATTTAAAGAAGCAACAGGTGACATTATTATAATGGGAGATGCAGATGGAACATATCCTCTTGAACAATCACAGGAGTTTATTGATAAAATTGTAGATGAACATTGTGATTTTGTTATAGGATCAAGATTTGATGGAACAATAGAAGATGGAGCAATGCCAGCATTACATCAGTATATTGGAAATCCTATGTTAACAAAAATGTTAAACATACTTTTCAACTGTAACTATTCAGATACTCATTGTGGAATGCGTGCATTTACAAAAGATGCAGTAAATAAGATGAATCTTACAGCAGATGGTATGGAATTTGCAATAGAAATGGTAATTGAAGCATCAGAAAAGAATCTTAAAATAAGTGAAATACCAATCTATTATCGTAAACGTGGTGGAGGAGAAGCTAAGCTAAGCTCATTTAATGATGGATGGAGACACATTAAATACATGCTACAAAGAAGATTCTAAAAACAAAGTAAAACCTTCTTTTATAAATAAACACCTCTCTTTTTTTTGATTACTTTCATATTTTTTTTTAAACACAAATTTTTTTTATTTAATTAATACATAATTTTTTTAGGAGTTAGGATATTTACATGAAAATTGCATTTATCTATGATACAGTATATCCATGGGTTACAGGAGGAGCTGAACGAAGAATATATGAAATTGCTAAAAGACTCTCAGCTAAAGGACATGATGTTCATATATATTCACTTGGTTTCTGGATGAATGACCCTGAATATAAAGATCAAAAACAAATCATATATGATGGTATTACACATCATAGTATAGGAAATAGTATGGATCTTTACACAAATGATGATAAAAGATCTATACATGAAGCATTATATTTTGCACGATGTCTACTTAGTGTTGATTTTAGTGACTTTGACATTATAGATGTACAAGGATTTCCATACTTTTCATGTTACACAACCAGGTTAAAAAGGGGAAATTCAAAGCTTATCATCACACTTCATGAAGTTTGGAATAACTACTGGTATGAATACATGGGAAAAATAGGTTTTATTGGTAAAATTGTTGAAAAAGGAATAATGTATCTTACAGATAACATAATCTGTGTATCAGATAATACATATGCTAATATGCAGGAAATTAAAACACCAAAAAATAGTACTGTTATTGAAAATGGTGTAAACATAGAACAAATAATGAATATCAAAAAATCAACTGATGAATTTGATGTTATCTATGCAGGTCGTCTTATTTTTGAAAAACATGTAGATTTACTAATTGATGCTATAAGTATCCTAAAAAAAGATAATTCTCATATTAAATGTTGTATTATTGGTAATGGACCTATGAAAGATAAACTTACACAAAAAGCTAAAGACTTAAATTTAGAAGATAATATTGAATTTAAAGACTTTTGTACAAATCAAGATGATCTTTATAGTTATATGAAAAGTTCCAAAGTTTTTATTCTTCCATCAACACGTGAGGGTTTTGGAATTGTTATAATTGAAGCTAATGCATGTGGTATTCCAACAATAACAATTGATGCTCCAATGAATGCAGCAAAATCATTGATAAGTAATAAAAATGGTTTAATATCAGAAGATAATCCAGAAGATCTTGCAGATAAGATACAAACAATACTAGATAATGATATCTTTAAGGGGGATGATTGTATTGAATTTGCAAAAGATTATGATTGGAATATGATAACAGATAAAACAGAGAAATTCTATCAAGAAATACTAAAATAAAACCTTATTTAAAGTTTATGGATAAAGTATTTAAATAAATGACTAATAATAAGTAATAAAGGAATTATAACATTACAATTATCAAATCATAAAATAAGTATTAAATAGCTTATTTTCTGATATATAGATAAAAATAGGAGTTGTTATTCATTAAAAAAGTACTTCTCTTAGTACTATCACTTATAATATTAACTAGTATAGCAGGTATTAATGCTGCTGATAATACTAGTAATTTAAATAAAGATAATATTAATACATGTAGTACTTCAACTATTAATGATGATTTATCAATAAATCAGGTTAATATACAAAAGGAAAATATAAAAACAAATGAAACAAAGAAACTAGAAACAAAAAATACAAATAAGACTCTTAAAACTGAAACAAAAAAACAAGCTGTATCAATGAGTGTGTCAAATAAAACAACACCATATCAGAGTAAAATACAACTAGTATCCACCGTAAAAGCTAAAAATGGATCAAACATAACAGGTGGTGAAGTTGTATTTAAAATAAATGATAATACAATCGGACGAAGTCCACTTAAAAATTCAAAAGCATACTTTATATATAATCCTGGAAATAATGTGCCTAAAAACTATAAAATAACAGCAAAATACACAGGAACAAATACATACAGCAATGCAACAGCTATTGGAACACTAAAAATTGACAAACGAACCATCCGCGTAACATTAGTAGATAAAAGTGTAACTCATGGCGATAACATACAACTAATAGCAACAGCAGTAAATAACCAAAATAAATATCTATCTAGTGGTAAAGTTGCATTTAAACTTAATGGAAACACAATAGGATATTCAAATATTAAAAATGGAAAAGCAAACTTCATACTAAATACAACAAGATATAGTGCAAAAACCTATAAAGTATCAGTAACAGTAGGTGAAACAAGCACCACACTTAAAGGAACATCAAACATAGCAAATCTTAAAATTCTACCAATAGAAGTTAGAATGAGTGTATCAAACAAGTCAATATATAAAACACAAAACGTCGAATATGTAGCAACAGTTGTAAATTCAAAAACAGGAAAATACGTAAATAAAGGACGTATACAATTTAAGCTCAACGGAAGCACAATAGGATTTGGAGCTGTTAAAAACGGAAAAGCATACATTACACAATATAATGTAAACCTACCTGATGGAACATACACAATAACAGGAATATACTCAGCAGATAATACTAATTCAAAACAAGCAAATGGAAATCTTAAAGTTACCACACTAAAATTCACATATAATGAAGTAAAAAATGCAGCAGTATATCTAAGAAATCATTATGAATCAAATCAGATAATAAAAACTGTTCCAATAAAATCAACACAGATAGATGTATATTCATACTTCACAGTATTACTTCACACACTAAAAAATATAAAGAACAACAAAGCATCCCAAAGCGTTGAATATGTATACTATGATGGAATAGGAAATCATGCAGATAATATAAAAGGACAAACATTAACACTCAATGAAATGCTAAAAATAGCAAATAGTGTACTTAGTCATTATCAAACACAACATAAAGCACCAACATACATAGTTTATAATTCACAGAAGTTTGGATTTTATAATATGCTCTACTCATTTTCAAAAATGATAGATGTATCATCAAAAACCTATCTTCCAGCAACATGTAAAATATACAACTGGAACACAATACATCCAACAAATTCAAAAGTTCGTACAATCTACATATCAAGTGATAACATACTATCAAAAACTAAAGACACAGCATTTATGAATGAAATTAAAAAACAACTAGTAAATCGTGGATATAAAGTTGAAATTATAGGTTTAGGACCTAATACTCATAATAAAATAAGAACAGAAACACAGCCTGATAATATTGCTCAACTTTCAATCTTTGGAGGAGCAGATGCTGGAGTAATATATGATGTATCAACAAGAAGCTTTATGCGTGCAAAAGCAAACAGACTTCTATACTTTGCATTCTATCCAACAGCAAAAGATATAACAAATCTAAGTTGGCTTGAACGTGCACATGATAACTATAGTCCAAGTAGTTTTAAAGGAATTGCAAATCCTGATAAATACTTAAGAAGTTATGGTTATGATTATGTTTACTCAGGAGAAGTTTCAGAAATAGTAAATAGCTTCCTTGAATATATTAACTAAAAAAAATAATAAGGAGATGGGAATTTAATTCTATCCTCCCCCCTTTTTTTCTCATTTTTTCTCATTTTTTAACTTTTTTTAACTTTTTTTATTGCATTATCAAATGCATTAGTCATATTTTTATACTGATATTTTTTATCAATTATTTCTTTAGATTTTTTTGACATTGATTCTTCTATTTTAGGATTTGATATTATTTCATCCATTTTAATGTAGAGTTCATCAGGATTTCTTTGTTTTACCATGTAGCCATTATCTTCTATCATATCATATGCAGCTCCTACTGCATCTGTTGCTATTACTGGATTTGAATAATACATTGCTTCATTTAGTATGAATACCCATGGATCTCCCATTTCATCATCAGTAGATGGTACTACTACAAGATTTGCCATTTGATAGTAGTCTTTAAGTTGGTTATTTGGAATTTTACCTGTAAAGGTGATATCTGGTATTTTATGGTCTTTTATGTATTTTTTAAGTGTTTTTTCTTCATCACCTTCACCTACTATGATTAGTCTTACATTTTCATGTTTTTTGTGTAGTTTTTTAAATGCTTTTATTAGGTAGATTACACCTTTTCTTTTAATTAGACGTCCTACATAGAGTATTGTTTTTATATTGGTATCTTGTGTTATATTTGGGTTGTATCCTTTGATGTTACTTACATTTGGCATGATGGTTATATTTTCAGGTTTAACTCCTAGTTTTTGGAAGTATTGTTTGTGTATAGTACCTGGTACTAGTATTTGATCTGCTTTTTGTGTTAGGTGTTTTATTGTTTTATCTAGTATTTTTTGTTTTATGTTATTTGGTCTTTTCCAGTCCCAGTCTTCTCTCCATATGATAAATGGTATGTTATGTTTATGTGCATATCTGCTTATTTTTATAGTTTCTCGTAATTCTGCTATACTATCCCAACTTCCACCTATTATTATGTCATAGTCTTCTTTTAGTATTTTATCAAGGTTTTGTGTATTGCCTTTTTTATCATTTTCAAGAATGGTATAATTTACATCTTCAAGTCCTTTAATATTTCTTGTAGTAGTACTATTGTAAATTGATGATATTACTTCAAAATGTGTAAATACAAGATGCAAATCATAATTTAATGCAAGCTGTTTAAAAAAAGGTATTCTATACCACATGGCAGTATTATGTATGAATAATATTTTAAGTTTTTCTGTCAAAATAATCAAATCTCCAAATTTAGTCCCAAAAAAAAATTTTATTAGAATCTAATGACTATTTCTATAATTAAATATAAAAAAAAGTTTAGTACAATTTTTCTTTTAAATAAAAAAAAACCATAAGAAAAAAATAAAATAAAATTATTATCTTACCTGATGTTAATTATAAAAATTCTATTATAGCATTGTTTTTAAATATAATAATATAAAGAATTAAATTTTTATAAAAAAAAAGAAGAAGAAAATTAATTTTATCATTTTACCCAAAAAAAATGTTTTTCATACGGAGGTTGATGTTATCTTGAAAGTTATTCAAACACCAGTACGTTTTTATCCTTTTATTGGAGGAGTAGAACAGTATGTATATTATATTTCAAAACAACTAGTTAAGTACGATGATTGTGAAGTTGATGTAATATGTGCAAATGAACCTGAAAGCCCTAAATTTGAAACATACGAAGGGATTAATATTAAAAGATTAGATTATAAAGGTAAGGTTGCAAATACAAATGTTACACCATCATTACCAAATGTTTTATCAAGTACTGACTTTGATATTATTCATACTCATATTCCAACACCATGGAGTGCTGATTGGAGTAATATAATAGCAAGACGTAAAGATAAACCACTTATTGTAACATATCATAATGATATTATAGGATCAGGATTTGCAAATGTCATAGCAAATGTATATAATAAAACAGCACTTAAATACCTCCTAAATAAGGCAGATAGAATAATAATAACACAGGATGATTATATAAACTCACCTCATCTTACAAATTATAAAGATAAAATCATAACAATACCAAATGGAGTAGATACAACACTATTTAAACCACAAGATAAACGAAACCATAACCAAATCTTCTTTTTAAGTGTACTTGATCGCTTCCATAAATATAAGGGACTTGACTACCTACTTGAAGCACTAAGTGAAGTTAAAAAAACAATACCTGATGTAAAACTAGTAGTAGGAGGAAAAGGTGAACTACTAGATTATTATAAACAAAAAACACAAAAACTAGGAATCCAAGATAATGTTGAATTTAAAGGCTTTCTAACAGATGAAGAAGTAATAAACTACTACGCTACATCAGAATTATTCATACTACCATCAATCTCATCACTACAAGAAGGCTTTGGAATTGTAGTACTTGAAGCACTCTCATCAAAAACTCCAGTAATAAGCACAGATATAGTTGGAGTAGCAGATGATGTAATAAAAACAAACAGTGGAATAATAATACCACCAAAAGATGTAAAAGCACTAAAAGAAAGCATTATTAAAATACTAAAAGATCCTGAGCTTCAAAAAAATATGGGTGAAAATGGACGAAAACTAGTACAACAAAAATATGAATGGAAACAAATAGCAGAAGACATTCACACACTATATCATGAAGTAATAGATGAATATAACAAATAAAAGAGAATGGTTTTGATATATTATGAAAATATGCTACATATCCAACATGTATCCACCAGCAATACTTGGAGGAGCTGAAATAATAGTTCAAAAAATGGCACAAGCCATGAAAAAAAGAGGACATGAAGTAATTATAATAACTACAAGCCCTGATAACCAACAACACATAATAGATGATGATAAAATTAAAGTTTATCAACTAAATACAACACGATTATATCAGCCATACCAACAAACACAAGTTAGTGGAATTAAAAAGCCATTATGGCACTTATTTGACTTATGGAATAATAAAACTAAAAAAGAGGTAATAAAAATACTTCGTAAAGAAGATGTTGATATTGTTCATCTTAATAACTATAAAGGACTTTCAATGGCAATATTTGATGTAACAAGTAATCTTAACATACCACTTGTATTTGAATCACATGATTTTTCACTAATATGTCCAAGAGCAAATCTAATACGAGCAAATAACACACTATGCAAAAAACCAAACTTCATATGCTCACAATACATTAATATTCAGAAAAAACTACTAGATGATAATGTAGATCTTCTCATTGCACCATCTAATTTTATGATAAACAAATACCATGAAAATGGATTCTTTAACAACACAAAATCTGTTAAAATACCACTTGCAATAGATAAAAAAACACAACATCATCCAAAAGATTATACTACAATTGACATTATGTATATTGGTAGTATGGGAAAACATAAAGGTGTAGATACACTAATAAATGCATTTAAACAAATACCAGATGATAACATACACTTACACCTGGTTGGTAAAGGATATGATCTTGATGAATTTAAAATGATGGCAAAAGATGATGAACGTATAACATTTCATGGCTATGTTGATAATGATAAAATATCAGAATTTTACAACATGGCAAATCTCATAGTTGTCCCATCAATATGCTATGATAACTCACCAATGGTAATATATGAAAGCTTTACACACTCAACACCAGTTATAGGTAGTAATATTGGAGGAATACCAGAACTTATCGATGATAATGTTAATGGACGCTTATTTAATCCAGGAGATGTTAATGACCTGAAAAATGTACTAGAAGATACAATAAAAGATACAAAAATATTACAAACATTAGAAGATAATGCATCTCACACACTTTCTGATAACTCAATGGATATAATGATAAAAAAACTTGAAGATGAATATGAAAAACTTATAAAATAAAAAAACAACCAATATAATTATAATAGAAACATAAGTTATCTTAAGGAATTATGAATAATTATGAAGATTAAAAACATATTTACATTAAATGATTGGGACTTTAAAAGTTTTGCAATAACAGTAATATTTATACAAGTATTAATGTGGATTGTAGGATTCATATCAAAAAGCAGAAATCACATCCCAATATTTAATGATATTATAACACTACTTTATCTTGGATTTATCCCAGGAGTTATAATACTAAGAGTACTGAAACTTCATGATCTTGGTAATACATTCACAGTCCTACTTAGTGTGGGTCTGAGTATTTTCTCAGTAATATCAGTGGGACTATTTATGAACCAAGTATATCCAAACTTTGGAATACATCATCCAATAGAAGTTATACCACTACTTTCTACATTTACAGTATATAACATGCTACTACTTCTTGGAGCATACTATTTTGATCGTGACTTTTCATCTGAAAGCTCATCAAAACTCAGCATAGAACTACTTACATCAAACCAATTCCTATGTCTATGTATTCTTCCACTAATTGCAATAATTGGAGCATATACTCTTCAATACTACAAAGTTAACTATATTCAAATACTACTTCTAATACTAATATGTATCATAATACTAGCAATGGCATGGGGATATCTTAAACGTGAATACTATCATATTGCAATCTTTTCAATAGCAATATCACTACTATATTACAGTGTACTAATCTCAAATCACATATGGGGTTATGACATATTCTTTGAATACCAGTTTGCAACATATGTTATTAAAAATGGTATCTGGGATTACATGTGGCCACATGCATATAATTCAATGCTTAGTGTAGTAATGTTTGGACCAATATTTAACAAACTATCAGGCATGACACTTACATGGATTTTAAAATTCATCTATCCATTCCTATTTTCACTAATAAGCATAGGACTATATAAGATATTTGAAAACCATACAGGACCTAAAATTGCATTTTTAGCAGCATTCTTTTTCATTGCTTATAATGGTTTTTCTTATGGTTGGATGGTGCAAATGGCACGTCAACAAATAGCAGAAATATTCTTAGTACTACTTGTATGGCTTATGATAGATCGTAAAATACCTCAAAATAAGAGAAAATTCCTATATATGATATTTGGTGTAGGACTTATCTTTTCACATTATAGTGTAACATATCTATTCATGTTTGTACTACTTGCTACAATAATAACACTTGATATTCTTGGAAGTAGCTTTGGAAACATACTAAATACAATACTTATCAAACTTGGAGCAACACATAAATACTTTGGTAAATATTTTAAAGTAAAAAATCAGACAATAAGTCTTCCCATATCAATATTCTTTATTGGTGTTATCATAGTTTATTATAGCCTAACATCTGATAGTAAAGCTATAGCATCACTATTTGATGCACTTAGAATTGTTACAAAAAATGTAAATTCAATAGTATCAATAAATCCAATGATAATACTAGCAGCTATTGGTGGAGCATTAATACTTCTAGTACTACTATATAAGATATTTAAGAAAATATCAAAAGATCGAGATATAGATGATATTAAATCATACAATATCTTACATACATTTAAAGATAAACTTAAACATCTTAGTTTAAGACGAAAACAAGAACTTATTGTATTTGTTACAATACTTGCATTTCTTCAAATCTGGTGGCCATTTAGATTCATGGATATTGTTAGTATTAATGCACAACGTGTAATACTATTTTCAGTATACTTTATTCTTATTGGATATATTATGAATATAATACGACCAAATTATTATCATTTTACAAAAGAATACAATGCATTTGGACTCTTTAATTTGATAATACTTGCATGTGGACTTTACATACCAGCATTCAGAGGACAACTTAGCTTACAAAGAATATATGAAGTAACATTTGTGGTACTAGCACCATTTTGTATAATAGGATTATATCATATTAGTAACTCTGCATTATCACTAATACGAAAAATAGATATTAAAACACGAACCCGTACAACAATGAAGATAATTGGAATCTTTCTTGTAATATTCTTCATACTAAATACAGGACTAATAGACTTAGAAGTTGGACAAAGTTCAACTCTACCACTTGATAATACAATAGATGCACCAATATTTAGCCAAGGAGAATATGAAGCAGTATCCTGGTTTGGACATTATAAAACAAATGATGATAATGACACAGTATTTTCTGATGCATTTAGTAACATACTACTTTACTGGCTTAATGACATACGAACAACAAATCCAAAAAATATGTCAGAAATGGAACCTGGAAGTTATCTGTTTTTACGCTCGCATAACGTGAAACATACCACATTTTTATATGGAAATGGTGAATACATTCCACTAGATGAAGGAATAAATAAGTCAAGTAAAATTTATGATAATGGAGATTCACAAATATACAAACGTCTAACACCATAAACTCCCCTTACTTTACCCCCTTTTTTTTACCCATAACTTTTGTATAATTTTATGAAAATTAGCCTTTTTTTTAAATTAAAATATTTGAAAAAATTATAAGTAATAACTAAAAACTTATAACTAATAATAAACTAACTTATAAAAATAAAACATAGCCAAATCAGTAAATAAAGCACCTTATAAGCGTTTTACACAGATAATATTATAACTTATTACTATTTACTTAATAACATATAACTTATAACTTAGAGGAAAATAATAAAAAAAAGTATGAAAAAAAAGAGATAAGTTCTTAAAAAAAAATAAAGTTTTAGGAGTTTAAGTTTTAATTTTTAATACCAATAATCTTAGTATATTTCTCCACGATTATATTTGTCTACTTCTCCAAATACATCAATTAATGTGTAAATCCATATAATTAATCCTATAATTGTTGAAATAAAAAGAGTAAATATTCCAAAAACTCCACAAACTAGACATATTAAAAATATCATTACTCCTTTTCCCCATTCATTTAAGTAACAATAACCTGCACCTGCAATAAGAAATGCTAGAATAAATGCTATTACTTTACTTTTTTTATGAATTGGTCTTTGATTAGGATTATATCCTGGTTGTTGATATCCTTGATTATAACCTTGTTGTTGATATCCTTGTTGTTGGTATCCCTGATTATAACCTTGTTGTTGATATCCTTGTTGTTGTTGATTAATTGGTGGTTCTCCAAAGTATTCTTGTTGCTGTTGTTGTATTTGTTGTGGGTGTTGTTGTACATATTGTTGTTTATCAAATTGTGAGTCGTGATTATCTTGTGGTGTTGGTGTATATTCTATATTATCTTGTTGATTATCTTTTGATGATTGTACTACAAGTACTTCATCAGTAGTTGTATTTGCTTCATCTTTTTGAAGCTCTTCTCCACATACACTACACCGGGTAGCTATGGGATCATTTTCATGTTCACAAACTGGACATTTCATAGTGTTTCACGTCTTTATGTAAAATAATTTTAAAATCTAATTATAATATTTATTAATATTAGTTAATGTATTTATTTAGTATTTTAAAAATTCTAAATTATCTAACTTTTTTTTCATAAATAAGTAGTATTTTCATAAGCAAAAATCTGATAAAATAAGTAATTATAATAGTATGTGAAAAATAGTTTATTTTCTTATAAAAAAAAAATAAAATTAGGATTATTTTTTAGTTTGTTACAGGATTATCCTCATTTTTACCAAGTATCATTAGGGCTATTTTTTTATAGAATCGTATTATATATCCCACTACAATTCCTGCAAGTATTGTTCCCATTCCTACACCAACAAATCCTCCAAAATAGTATAATGATATTATTACAGCTATTATAACATTAGTTGAGTCAAATATCACTTTCATTTTCTCAAATTTTATTGAACTTACAGTACATATAGCTATTGATACTCCTTCTCCTGGTAGTATTACAGCATGTGAGTTTACCTCAAAAAATACTCCTAAAGCTATTACAAAACATCCAAGTATACATAATAATATTTGTTCTGTTGTATTTTGTGGTATTAGATTTGTTGTTAGTGATAAAGCAAAATCTATAAAGTATCCAAAGATTGTTGTTACAACTAATTGAAAAAGTTGTATTCTTGGAAATTTTGATCTTAGTATAAGTATTTGTATTAAAAGTAATAATGCGTTGAAGATTATTGTCAAGGTTCCAAGTGAAATATCTGTTGCAAATGATAATACATTTGGAATTGCTGATATTGGTGTTGTTCCTAGGTTACATCGTACTGATAAACATACACCCCATGACATTATGAATAATCCTATAATTAAAACTATGTAGTTTCTAAGTATTGTTTTAACTTTTATGTTATCCATTATATTATATATTTGTTTTTCATCATATTTAAAACAAAAAGAAAAAAAAGATGAAGAAATTAGTATATTTTTAGTTTTAAGATATAATTTTCATCATTTATCATGTTATATGTTGGTTTTATGTTATGTGTATCATATATGAGGTATGTGTTGTTGTTATTTTGTGTGTGGATGTAGATTGTTTGATTTTCATTTCTAGTTAATTTAGTAATTTCATCATTTATTGGGTTATTGTTGTTTGTTTTAAGTTTAATTTCATCATCATATGTATTTGTTATAATACATTCTTGTTGGATGTCAGATACCAGGTAGTATTTTCCATTTTTTAGTTTTTCATGATTTATTGTGTATGGAATGCAGTTATAGTTACTATTATGTTTAAGTGGACATGTTGTGTTGTTTTTATTTGAATTTATACTTGTTATGTTTATATCATAGTCTATTTTAACAGGCTTGCTTTTAACGTAGATATTGGTTTTATTTAAATCTGGTGTATTTTTTGTAAGTATTATTGTATGTGTACTATTTTCTAGTGTTAGTTCATAATTTAGATTATTAGGTATTAGTTGTTGTATTAGTTGTGGATTTTTTTTAAGTTTTTCTATTTTAGTATAACTTAGTTTTGAATGGTTTTCATCGTGTTTTAGTCCTATTATTATGTTGTCTGTATTTTTATCTTGCCAGTTTGTGGGTGTTCCTGTATTCATGGTTAGTGTGTTTATTGTATTTTGTGCTATTGTGTCTATTTCATGATGATTTAGTGTGTTTGATTGTTTTTCATTTATATTATATGTAAATCCTATTATTATTCCTGTTATGAGGGTAATTATTATGATGTATAATAATAGATCTGTTATTATTAGTTGACCATGTGTTTTCATAATAATCCGTACTTGTTTTTATGTCCTTTATCAAGGTAGAGATATGTAGTGTCATCTATCTGTGTGTATTGTCCGTTATATTGGTTTGTCTGGTTAAATAGTACATGATCTATTGATGTGATTGCTTTTTGTGTTTTAAATACTGGTATTATGAATGTTTCAAGACCATTATGTGGACATGTTGTCTGATTTTCCATACGACAAAATAGACATAATCCATCATGACTTATATGATAGTAGTGATTTTTAAGACAGTAATTAAATGTTTGATTACTATTTGCATGTTCATGATAATCTGAATATGGACATTTATGTATTATGTATCCTGAGTATGCATCATTATATGTGGATGTTAAGTTAGTATTGGTTTTGTATCGTACTATATTTTGTTGTTTTATTACTTTTGCTTTTAGAAATGGTTGTGGATCATATATTGGGTATTTATTATTTTCTAGTGTTACTTGTTGTGATGTTGTTTGTGTTATTTGACTTTTTTTATTTGCTGCATTTATTGTGTAGTTTATTTCTATTTTAAATGGGTCATTTGTTTGTTTAACTTGATTTATTATGCATTCTATTTGTATGTTATGTGTTTTTTGGTATTGTTGTGTTTTTGTATTTAGATTTTTTTGTAGTTGTTGTTTTATTGTTTGTTTTGCATCTTTTAGTGGTTTTTTTGTTTGTGTTTGATTTTGTGTTACTTCAGATACTGCTTTTTGTGTTTGTTGTGTTATTTCATCTTTATATGTTTGTGTTGTTTTTGTTAGTTTATCATTTTCTATTTGTGTGCTTGTTTGTTGTGTGTGGTGTTGGTTTTGATCTAGTGTTATTAGTATAATCATGAGAGCTGGTATTATCATAAGCAGTATTAGTGTTGTTGTTATGTATCCTTGATTATTTTTCATTAGAATTAGTATTAATATTACAAAGTATTATTTATATAATGTTTAATTTTATTAGAAGTTATTTATTATTTTTATCATAAATTAGAATAAAATATTAAAAAAAAGTATAAAAGAAGGAATTTTTTTTATATGATTTATTATTGTGTATCTTTTATTTTTACAGACAATACATCAGTTTTTAGTTTGTATTTATCATTATAGTATGTGTCATTTTCATCTATTATATCAAGTATTATTCTTAGATTTCCATCTGATAAAAATGGTAGTAATCTTGATTGGAAGCTTTCCCATTCATCTTCTAAGTCTAAATCTTCATATGTTCGACTTATCTTAGTTATATCTTCATACCATTCACCTTCTTGTTCATATTCTAGTTTTTCATCTACTGGAAATCCTATTGTTGTTATTTTGATTGTTACTGATATCTTATTTTCAGGATTTTGCATATCTTGTATTTGGTATTCTGCTATTTTATCCATTCTTATTCACGTACCATATTTTTTTGAGTTTATAATAAAAAATTTAATTGTTTTTTTCTTTTTTTATTATAGTTGTTAATTTTAATATATTTTTTCACTTTTATTATAATTCTTTTATTATATTTATATTAGAAAAAAAATAATTACATTAACTAAAGAATACATTTATTAATGATTAAAAAAAGGAATTCTTTTGAAAAATAAAATAATAATATTAAAAATGGGTTTTATAAACACTTTACTTTAACTATAACTAAAAACAATACAATATCCACTAAAAAAACACTAAAATATCAGTGAATAAATATAAAAAAAATAATAACACACTAATCTAATAAAATAGAACAGTAAAACTAATAATTTACTTAAAGAGTAAATAAATATGATAATTGTATTTTTGCAAAATATAACAAACATAATACAATAAACACAACTAAAATTAACAACAGAATAAATCTTTATTTTTATTATTATCTTTCCTTTATCCTTTTTTTAATAATCCATTCATATTTTAATTTTATATACTTATTTTTAATTAAATTATTAACTCTTCTTTACTTATTTTTTATTTTAAATCCTAATAAAGGG